>JBFHRT010000502.1:0-2360 GCA_041591575.1 Spongiibacteraceae bacterium | reverse complement strand
TCCATCGAACAGGTATTTTCCAGTTTCAGCGCCGGTGTGCGCCGCGAGGGCGACGATTCCGGCGTCGGCCGCGTACTGGTGGTGGACGATAACCCCAGCAACCGCGAGCTGCTGGTGCACCAGCTGCAGCGCGAGGGTCACCATACGCTGGAGGCCACCAGCGGTCGCGAGGGTCTGGCCAAGCTGCGCAGCGAGCAGCCCGACGTGGTGCTGCTGGACCTGCTGATGCCCGACCTCAACGGCTACGACGTGCTGCAGGCGATACGCGCCGATGACGCCCTGCGCCATATTCCGGTGGTGATGATCAGCGGCATCAAGGACCAGGAGGGCGCCATCCGCTGCATCGACGCCGGTGCCTCGGACTACCTGAGCAAGCCAGTGAACACCACGCTGCTACGGGCGCGGGTGGCGGCACTGCTGGAGCGCAAGCGCTGGCAGGACAAGGAACGGGTATATCTGGCGGAGTTGGAGAAGAGCCGCGATTTTATCCGCTCCGTATTCGGTCGCTATCTCTCCGACGAGGTGGTGCAGCAGCTGCTGGACGAGCGCGGCGGCCTCAATCTGGGCGGCGAACGCCGCCAGGTGACCATGCTGATGGCCGATATCCGCGGCTTTTCCACGGTCAGCCAGCAGCTGTCGCCGGAGGAGTGTGTGCAGCTGCTCAATAACTATCTGGCGGTGATGGCCGACGTGATCATGGATTACGGCGGCACCGTGGACGAGTTTATCGGCGATGCCATTCTCGCCATCTTCGGCGCGCCGGTCAGTGGTCAGGACGACGCCGAGCGCGCGCTGGCCTGCGCGCTGGCCATGCAGCACGCGGTGGCCGCGGTCAATGACTACAACCGCGACCACGGCCTGCCGGATATTGAAATTGGCATCGGCCTCAATACCGGGCCGGTGGTGGTGGGCAATATCGGCTCTGAGCGCCGCTCCAAGTACGGGGTGGTGGGCCACCACGTGAACCTGACCTCGCGCATTGAGAGCTGCAGCGTCGGCGGTCAGGTGCTGGCCTCCGAGCACACGGTGGGCGCGATTGCCGCCAGGGTGGAGAGCGAGCGCGTTCTGGAGGTGAGCGTGAAAGGCGCTGACACGCCGCTCAAACTCTACGACGTGGTGGGGCTGGGCGGGCCGCATAAGCTGAGCCTGTCGCGACCGGAAGCGGCAATGGTGGCGATTGCGCCGTTGCCGGTGAAGCTGCATGTGCTGCGCGACAAGCGTTTTGACGAGATCGCCGGCGGCGGTGAGCTGCTGGCACTGAACGCGCGTCAACTGCGGCTGCAGTCGGCGCTGGCGCTGCCGATGTTCGGCGATGTCTGTATCAAGCCAATGGAGGCAGCGGTGGAGGCCTTCTTCGCCAAGGTCACTGACATCGGCGACGGTGACTGTTACACCCTGACCATGACCTCTGTGCCGGAGGCGGTGGCGAGCTATCTGCGTGCGCTGCCGACCACCTGACGATAATGAGTCAGAACAACGAACCAGAATGACGAGCCCGAGAGCCCGCAAGCCATGACCCATATCCTGTTGGTGGAAGACAACGAACTCAACCGTGACATGCTCAGCCGGCGGCTGCTGCGCAAGGGCTTTACCGTGGATGTGGCGGTGGACGGCCAGGAGGGGGTGGACGCCGCCCGCGCGCTGCAGCCCGACGTGGTGTTGCTGGACATGAGCCTGCCGGTAAAAGATGGCTGGATGGTGGCCGAAGAGCTCAAGGGCGACCCCGCCACCCGCGAAATCGGCATCATTGCGCTCACCGCCCACGCCATGGACGGTGACCGCGAGCGCGCGCTGGACGCCGGCTGCGACGACTACGACATCAAGCCGGTGGACCTGCCGCGGCTGCTGGGCAAAATCGCCGCGCTCACCGGCGGAGACGACGCATGAGCTTGACGCGTCGGCTGGTACTGTCATTTGTGGTGATTCTCAGTCTGTCGCTGAGCAGCATCCTGGTGCATGTGTGGGCCAACGATATCCGCAAACGCAATGTGGCGCTGCTGCAGGACGTGATTCGCACCCAGTCGCTGGTCAACGACTTTGCCCAGCGCCTGCAGAACATGCACAAGAAAATTCTGGTGGTGGAAACCCTGCGCGAGGCCGACAACTCCGAGGTGCTGACCCAGGAGGAGAAGCAGGATATCGCCCAGCGCCTGGCCACCCTCAGTGAAGATGAGGGCCGCCTCAGCGCCAAGCTGCAGCGCTTCCTCGACGAGGGCAGTCGCGTCGATATCGGCGCTGCGCAGCTGCTGGCGGACTGGTCGGCCTTTATTGCCGATGGCGCGCGCGCGCGGCTGGCAGTGCCGGCGACACCCTATGCCATGGTCAACGACCGTCTCACCAAGAACGAATGGCTGCTGCTG
>JBFHRT010000501.1:0-2361 GCA_041591575.1 Spongiibacteraceae bacterium | reverse complement strand
GACGGCGGAATCACCTGGTCCTGACTGCCGTGTATCACCAGCACCGGCAGCGGGCTGTAGCGGCCGATGGCGTCGATCAGGTTGTAGTTCTCGGGCATGGCCGCGGCCACCAAGGGGCCGAAGGGTGCGGTCAGCCAGCTGCGCGAGGCCACCTCGCGGGCGATGGCGCGGTAGCCGGTGAAGCCGGCGTCCAGTATCGCCGCCGCCAGCTGTGGGTAGCGCTGCAGCTGCTGGGCCACCACATAGCCGCCCATGCTGGCCCCCAGACTCTGGCCCAGCAGAATCAGCGGGCCGTCACCGCTCGCGGCGGCCACCCAGGCCAGCCCCGCCTCGATGTCGGCGAAGATGGCGGGAATGTCGGGCTCGCCCTCGGAGCGGCCGTAACCGCGATAGTCCAGCAGGAATACATTGAAGCCCCGCGCCGGCAGCCAGGCGACGCTGGCGATATGGGTGCTGATGTTCTCGGCATTGCCGTGCAGGAAGTAAACGGTGGCCCGCGCCTCCCCCCTGGCCGGCAGCCACCAGCCGTGCAGGTGGGTGCCGTCGGCGGCGCGCAGTTCGACGTCGCGGTAATCCAGTTGCCAGTCTGGCGGCGTGGTCACCAGCTCCTTTTGCGGATAGAACAGCAGGCCGCGACAGCCGCTGAGCAGGGTGGATAGCATCAGCATTAGCAACACTCGCCGCAGTGTGGGTTGGCGAAAGCTCATCAGCCACTCGTTCACGGTACCGTCCTCAGAAATGGTAGCGCCAGCTCAGAATCGCCGCTTCTCTCTCCACATCATCATGCAGACGGCGGTGCCAGGAAAGGCGCAGGCCGTGATTGCTGGCCAGCCGCTTTTGCAGGGCGACCAGATATTCCTGGCGATCAACACCATCTTCAAAGCGGTAGTGCTCAGCGCCCAGCTGCAGCGCCCCCCAGTCGCGCTGCAGCAGCAGGCCAGTAGCCGCCCCCAGCGCCGGCTGCCAGTTGTGGGCGAAACCGGGGTTGTGCTCCAACCGCGCGGTGGCCAGCAGGTAGGGGTTGATGCCGGCCAGTGACCAGCTGCCGCCGACACCGCCGTTAACTTGCGCCGCCAGCGGCTCGTCGGCGCCGGTGAACTGGCGCTCGGCACCGAAATTGACCCGCCAGCTCAGCGGCCGGAAGAAGCGGCTGCGCGGTGCCAGCGAGGTGATCTCGATGATATCCAGCCGCTGCAGTTGCGGCGACTCGCCCTCGGCCGCGCGCAGCAGCAAGCGCCCCATATTCAGCGAGGCGCCCTCGGGATAGCCCGCGCGCCAGTCCAGTAGGTCGTGGTAGGCAATGCGCAGCTCCAGCTCAGCCAGGTCGCGATCTTCCTCGGCGCCCAGCGACAGCGCCGCCATGGTGGAGTGGTGGCCGCGATCAGGGCGCAGCGGCCGCGGCGGTGTCTCCCCTGCGACCTCGCCGGGCAGCTCTCGCAGCTGCCGCAACAGCGCCAGGCTGCGCCGTGCCACCGCGGGATCGCGGCCGTCGCGATTGTGACGGTAGCGCAGGTGACGGTAGGCGGCCAGTACCACCAGCCGCTGCTGCGCCGGTGGCAGCGCCTGGAAACGAGGATCGCTGGCCTGCGCCGGATTGCGCGCCAGCTGACGCGCCAGGCGCTGGCCGGCGCCATCCAGCTGGTCCAGCAGCTGCTGCAGCTCCACCTGCCGCGAGGGGCGGTAATTCACCTCGTCGATCATGCCGGCGTCGGCCACCGCGCGTACGGTGTCCACCGGAATCGCGTGCAGATCAAAACCGGAGCTGAGGTCGGTACCGGGACGCGCCACTTCCAGCAGTTCCAGCAGGCGGAAGGAGCAGTTTTCATCGAAAAAGTAGTAGTCGAAATTGATCCCGCGCAACTCCCAGACATGGGCCAGCAGGCGGTCGAGCTCGGCGGCATCGAGGTTGAGCCGGTACTCCCAGATATCGCGGTTTTCCAGCCGGGTGTATTCCTGCACCTTTTCGTAATAGGGCTGCATGGTAAACAGCCCCGGATAGCCGCCGGCAAGGCCACGGTAGGCGAACAGCAGGCTGTTGTCCCGCGGCGGCACATTGGCGCCGAAGTTCAACGCAAAGGACAGCAGCGGCGACTCACCGCGCTCGCCGCCGGGGTCGAAGCGCAGAAAGGTGTGGCCGTACATGGACGAGGGGCTGTTGAGGTAGCTGGCGGCAAACACCAGCACCACCGATTCGGCGTTGACCGTCTCGCGCCACTGCCGGTATTCATCGCAGTGCGCCAGCGCCGCCGCATCCGCCGGCACCAGGGCGCGCCGCTGCAGCCACTGGTAGCGGCCGACAAAACGGCAGCGAAGCTGCGGGTCGCTTGTCAGCTGTGCGATCGAGGCGCGCAGCTCGGCCAG
>JBFHRT010000500.1:0-2362 GCA_041591575.1 Spongiibacteraceae bacterium | reverse complement strand
CTGGCAGCTGCAGCTGCCAGAGCGCACCCCCAACCACTTCCTGATCAATATCCAGCCCGATCATGTCGAACCACTGCGGACGCTGCTGGCGCAGCGCGATATCGCCGATGCCGGGCTCTACCCCATGGTGCGCGGGCGCCTGACCCATATTGACGGCCAGCCGCTGGCGGCGCTGGCCCATATCGATGCCAATGATCGCAGCTTCAATCGCGAACTGAATCTGAGCTGGGCCGAAACGCTGCCGTCAGATAATCGCGTGCTCGACGGCCGCTGGTGGCCGGTTGCGGGCCAACCGGACATTGCGCCGGTGTCGCTGGAATCGGGTTTTGCCGAACGCCTGGGCGTCGGCCTCGGCTCGCAGCTGACCTTCAGCGTCGGCGGCCTGGTGCTGCAGGCCGAGGTTGCCAGCATCCGCGAGCTGGACTGGAACACCATGCAGCCCAACTTCTTTTTGCTGTTTCCGCCGGGTCTGCTGGAAGCCTATCCCGCCACGTATATCACCAGCTTTTATTTGCCCGCCGCGCAGCGGGAGTTTCTCAATGAACTGGTACGCGCCTTTCCCACCGCCACCCTGATCGAAATGGAGGCGGTGATTCGCCAGCTGCGGGTGATTGTTGACAGGGTCAGTGCCGCCATCGAGCTGGTGCTGGCGCTGGTGGTGCTGTGCGCGCTGCTGGTGACGGTGGCCAATGTGCAGGCCAGCCTGGACAGTCGTCTGCACGAAAATGCCATACTGCGCGCCATGGGCGCCTCGCGGCGGCTGATCGCCGGCAGCCTGCTACTGGAGTTTTCGGCGCTGGGTGCTATCGCCGGGGCACTGGCGGCTGGTGGCGCGCAGCTGTCGCTTTACCTGTTGCAGACGCAGGTGCTGAAAATGGAGTTTGCAGCGGACGCCTGGCTGTGGCTGCTGAGCCCGCCGCTGGGCGCACTGTTGATTGCGGCGGCGGGGTGGTGGTCCTGCCGGGCGGTGGTGGAGACGCCGCCGCTGCGGGTATTGCGCGGGTTGTCGTGAGGGACGCAAAAAGCGCGGGGTCTGAAGTCTGAAGTCGGAAGTCTGAGGCTGAAAAGCAAACCGCCGCTGGCTGTTGGTTGCGGCAATATTTGTAGGTTCGGATTAATCCGAACATGCCCTTCAGATCTTTGATGACAGGGACGAAACCGCGAAGCGGCCCGCTCTTAGCGTCCGACGTCAGACTTCTGACTTCAGGCCCCGTAGCTGGTGCAGCTTGCGCAAAAGCAATGGGATTGGCGAACCGCTATATCGCAGCGCCGGTGCGGGCTTACGCCAGCAGACCCTTGATCATCACCCGCAGCGATTTCTCGGCCTGCGCTTCCAGATCGTGGTAGTAGCCGAAACTGTCACCGTGATCCAGGATCAGGGTGGTAACTCCGTGCACGCCGGCCCAGGCGGTGTGCGCCAGGCTGGCGATATCGTCGTCAGCAAAAATACCTTTGGCGGCGCCGCGCTCGATAATGCGCTGCAGGTGGTAGAAAGATTCGCGGCCAGCGGCAAACAGCTCACTGAACTGCTTGCGTGGCAGCAGCACCGGGCCGAACATCAGGCGGAAGATTTCCGGGTTGGTCTGGGCAAAGTGGATATAAGCCATGCCCAGCTTGAACATGCCCTCAACCGGGTCGGGTTCCTCACCGCTGGGCTTGAGAATGACCATCAGGCGACTGAAGCCTTCGGTGGCCAGCGCCGCCAGCAGCGCGTTTTTGTCGCGAAAGTGGCGGTAGGGCGCAGTCTGCGATACACCGATTTCACGGGCCAGGGCGCGCAGGCTGAGATCGGCGACGCCGCCTTCGACCAGGTGTTTTTCCGCGTGTTCCAGCAATTCCTGGCGGAGATTGCCGTGGTGGTAGGTGGAACCGGTGTCGTTACTCATTGCAAAATCGCAGGGTTGTCAATATGTTGACGGTGAGTATATCAGGCTGGGGTAGGCTTGTCGCCCTGAGGCAATAGGCCGCGGGCAGAAGGTGACGAGGACGGTATTTTGCTGTCGGCGCGAGACAAAAACAAGCCGCAGTGCTGATGCACGCGGCGCGGCAATGCGGCGGAGCGCGGCAATTGAACGTGGCAAACAACCATCACGACTGAAAGAAACGAGGAGTACAGGGCATTGGATCTGCAGGTAAATGACAAGGTATTTCTGGTCGCCGGCGCCAGCCGCGGCCTGGGTTATTCCATCGCACAGGTACTGGCGCAGGAGGGCGCCAAACTGTCCATCGCCAGCAGCGACGCCGCTGCCATTGCGGCCGCGGCGCGCGAGTTGCAGGCAGAGTCTCAGGCCGTGGAGGTGCAGGCCATGGCCTGCGATGTCCGCGAGGCCGCGGCGATCACCGCCTGGGTCGAGGCCGCGCT
>JBFHRT010000499.1:0-2362 GCA_041591575.1 Spongiibacteraceae bacterium | reverse complement strand
TTGAGCAGCGATTCCTTCTGCGCCGGCTCGGCGTGAGCCTCTTCCACCGTCAGCCACAGCGAGCCGGTCCAGGCGCCGGCACAGCCCATGGCCATGGCCGCCAGAATCTGCTGGCCGCTGCCGATGCCGCCGGCCGCGAGTACCGGGACGCCCTGGGCGGCCTTGACCGCCTGCGGCCAGAATACGATAGAGCCAACATCACCGGTGTGGCCGCCGCCCTCACCGCCCTGGGCGATGATGAAGTCCAGACCGGCTTCGCGGTGAGCCACCACCTGCTTGACCTTGCCGCACAGTGCGCCGATCAGGCGACCGCTGTCCTGTACCTGCTTGATCTTGTCTGCCGGCGGCGTACCCAGGGCGTTGGCGATCAGTTTGCACTTGGGGCGGGTCAGCGCTTCTTCCAGCAGCGGGGTGGCGCTGGCTTCAGTCCAGCCCAGCAGACCCATGCTCTTGGTGCCGTCGGGCCATTCCGGTACGCCGTGCTCGGCCAGCAGCTTCTGGGCGAAGTCCATGTGCTCGTCGGGCACCATCTTCCACAGCTGCTGCTCCAGCTCTTCCTGGCTCATGTCGCCCATGCCTTCGTACTTCTGCGGGATCACGATGTCCACGCCGTAGGGCAGGTCGCCGATGTGCTCGTCAATCCAGTCCAGCTCCTCTTTGAGCTGCTCGGGGGTGAATCCCACCGCTCCCAGTACACCGATGCCGCCGGCCTTGCTGACAGCCACTACGGTGTCGCGGCAGTGGGTGAAGGCAAAAATGGGGTATTCAATACCCAGTTTCTCGCACAGTTCGGAGTACATATCCTATCCTCGTTGTTCAGCTGGCTTGCCGGGCGCGGCCCCAAAATAGGGCGGCCCTGTGATCGAGAGCCAGTATCAAATACCCCGCAGGCGCAAACAATGTTCGCGCCAGCCAAAAAGGAGTGACCAAAATGATCACCGGCGTTTCGCTGGGCGCCAATTGCCATTACTATGGCAACATCGACCCCCGCCGGCGTAGCCGCGGCGTATCGGAAGTAGCCTATGATCGAAGAACTCGAAAACAAGGAAATCCGTGAGAAAATCCTGGGCTTGCGCACTCGCCATCGCGAGCTGGACCAACGCATTGCCAGGATGGAGGCCAATCCCTATCGCAATCAGCTGGAGATCCGGCGTCTGAAGAAGGAAAAGCTCTACATCAAAGACTGTATAGAGCGCCTTTCCGACAAGCTGATTCCCGACCTGAATGCCTGAAACGCCCGGCTGGTGGGGCTTCTGGCGTGTGAGATATCTCGCACAAGGCGTGGTGACCATCGCTGCTGGTGGAAAATGTGCCAGCGGTCATAATGAAACACAGTCAAGGACGACTTAGCGCACAACGGATTGGGCGCAACAGAGGACGTTAAAAGACTAAAAGGCCGGGGGGCAACCTCCGGCCTTTCTTGTTTGGGGCTTCCAGCGCTGCCCGCCCCTGCCGCTATACTTGCTTCTAACCCATTCAGGCCGCGCCCAGGCGGTAGAGGTGGCAGCGGCCGAACTGGCTTTTGACCTGTGACGTAGCCGAGGAGTCCAGCGGTGGCAGAAGCCTTTCCAGACGATGAATACCAGGCCCGTATCGAGCACGCGGCCGGCCTGATCGCCAGTGCCGAGGCGCTGCTGATCGGCGCCGGTGCCGGCATGGGCGTGGATTCGGGGCTGCCGGATTTTCGTGGCGATGAGGGCTTTTGGCGCGCCTACCCCCAGTTTCGCCAACTGGGCCTGTCGTTTGTCGATCTCGCCAATCCCCACTGGTTTGACGAGGACCCGCAGCGTGCCTGGGGCTTCTACGGCCACCGTTTTGAACTTTACCGGCGCACCGAACCCCATGCCGGGTTCAAACTACTAAAGCGCTGGGGGCAGCGCTGCCCTGCCGGCAGCTTCGTGTTCACCAGCAATGTCGACGGCCATTTCCAGCGCGCGGGCTTTGCCGCCGAGCAATTATTGGAGTGCCATGGCTCCATCAACCACCTGCAGTGCAGCGTATGCTGCAGTGACGCCATCTGGCCGGCCGCGGAGCTGGGGCTGGATGTGGACGAGCAGGCGCTGCGCCTGAGTAGCCCGCTGCCGCGCTGCCCCCACTGCGGTGAGGTGGCGCGCCCCAATATCCTGATGTTCGGCGACAGCCGCTGGCTGGCCGGCCGCTTCCAGCGCCAGGCGCAGCGCTACCGCCAGTGGCTGCGAGGGGCCGCCGGGGCGCGGTTGGTGGTGATCGAGTTGGGCGCGGGCAGCGCCGTGCCCACCGTGCGCCACCAGTGTGAATCCCTGCCGGGAGAGCTGATCCGCATCAATCCCCGTGCCTGGGCCTGTGACCGCAAAGACAGCGTGCCTTTACCCAGCGGTGCGCT
>JBFHRT010000498.1:0-2363 GCA_041591575.1 Spongiibacteraceae bacterium | reverse complement strand
AGTAGCTTGCTGAGGTCGAACTGTTCAGACATGGGAATTACCGGCGCCCCAGGCGCTGTGCAAATGATTCGGACGGCCGCGGCGCGACCAGCTTGTTAGATGTCACGGTGTCAGTGGCCATCGTGATGGCCCATCGACGCCTGCGTATCCTGTGCGTGGCCTTTTTCGCTCACATGGTCGCTGCCGTGAGAATGGCCGGCCATCATGTCTTTCATGCACAGGGTGCCGGGATCCACGCAGCGATTGAGGATGGCCTCGTACAGGCCGGGCATCACGCCGCTGTAGTAGCGCACCGGGTCGTATTCACTGGGCTTTTCCAGTGCTTTGTAGACCGGACGGGTGAGGGCCTCGCCGTCGCGCTTGACGGTAGCCAGCCACTGCTCGAAATCACTGTCGCTCATGCCGTGAAACTTGAAGCGCATGCCGTTAAAACCGGCACCGGAGTAGTTGGCAGAGAAACCGTCAAACACGCCGGGCTCGTTGATGACTGCGTGCAGTTTGGTCTCCATGCCGCCCATGGCGTAGATCTGGCCCGCCAGCGCCGGAATATAAAAGGAGTTCATCATGGTGGTGGCGGTGATCTTGAAGGTGATCGGCCGGTCCAGCGGCGCCGCCAGTTCGTTGACCACGGCGATATCGTATTCCGGGTAGAAAAACAGCCACTTCCAGTCCATGGCCACCACTTCCACCACCAGCGGCTCCGCGCCCTCGGGGATGGGCTGGCCCTCGTCGATGCGCGACAGCGGGCGGTAGGGGTCGAGCTGGTGGGTACTGACCCAAGTCATCGCACCCAGGGCGATGATGATGGCCAGCGGCGCCGCCCAGATCACCAGTTCCAGGTGGGTGGAGTGATCCCAGTCGGGCTTGTAGGTGGCCTCGCGGTTGGACTCGCGGTAGCGCCAGGCAAACCAGAAGGTCAGCGCGATCACTGGCACCACGATGATCAGCATCAGAATGGTGGCCCACACGATCAGGTCCGCCTGCTGGGCGGCAATATCGCCAGACGGGGACATGACCACCCAGTTGCAGCCGCCTAACAGGGCCGCCAGGGTCGCCATCAACAAGGCTTTACTTAGGTTTTTTGGAACGGACATCGCCACACGCAAATCCAGCTGTTAGTTTCGATGGCGGACTGTACGCGAATTGCCGGGGGCAGAGAATTGGACAATTTGTCCTATGGCTGGCGCCGAGCAAACCGGGTAGGCTGTGCCCCATTGAGTGACTTGATCGGAAAATCGCCAACTATGGCCACTAGCAGCACACACCCCGCCAACGCCGCCGACCTGCAGACCCCAGCCGGGCATTCCCCGGTTGCCCCCGGTGAAATCGCCGTGGGCGTCATCATCGGCCGCGCCTCGGAACACTTCGACTTCTTCGTCTTCGGCATCGCCTGTGTACTGGTGTTCCCGGGGGTGTTCTTCCCCTTTGCCGACGCCCTCAACGGCATGCTCTATGGCTTTGCCATCTTCGCCATGGCCTTTGTCGCCCGCCCCTTCGGCACCGCGCTGTTTATGAGCATCCAGCGCCGCTGGGGGCGCAGCGTCAAACTGACCAGCTCACTGTTCCTGTTAGGCACCGCCACCGCGGGCATCGCCTTCCTGCCCGGCTATAACAGCCTCGGCGGCACCGCCATCTTCCTGCTGGCGATGTTCCGCATCCTGCAGGGCTTCGCCCTGGGCGGCTCCTGGGACGGCCTGCCCTCGCTGCTGGCGCTGAACGCGCCGCGGGCCAAGCGCAACTGGTACACCATGTTCGGCCAGCTGGGCGCGCCGATAGGCTTTTTGCTGGCCAACCTGCTGTTCCTCTACCTGATCCTCAATGTCAGTGCCGAGGACTTCCAGGCCTGGGCCTGGCGCTACCCCTTCTTCGTGGCCTTCGCCATCAACGTGGTCGCGCTGTTTGCCCGCCTGCGCCTGGTGCTGACCCAAGAATACACCCTGGCAATGGAAGAGAGCGCGCTGGAGCCGATCAGCACCCGCGAGATGCTGGACAAGGAAGGGCCGCATATCTTCCTCGGCGCTTTCGCGGCGCTGGCCAGCTATGCCCTGTTCCACATTGTCACCCTGTTCCCGCTGTCGTGGATTTCCTTCAGTGAGTCCCAGCTGATCCAGAACGTATTGACCATCCAGGTGTTCGGCGCCATCGTCGGCATCGTTGCCACCCTCGCCTCCGGCTATATCGCCGGCCGCCTCGGCAAGCGCAGCACCGTTGGCGTGATGGCTGCGCTGATCGGCGTGTTCGCGCTGTTCGCGCCGATGCTGATGAGCGGCGGCGCCGCCGGCCAGAACGCCTTTATCCTGATTGGCTTTGCCCTGCTGGGCATCTCCTACGGCCAGTCCTCGGGCACCGTCACCGCGAATTTT
>JBFHRT010000497.1:0-2366 GCA_041591575.1 Spongiibacteraceae bacterium | reverse complement strand
TGGCCGGCACTTTGCAAAGCACCGGCGCGGCGCAGACGCTCGCTCAGTCTGCGCGCAGGGTCTTTACGCCCTCGGCCGAGCCCAGCAGCAACAGGTCGGCGGGGCGCAGGGCGAACAGGCCGTTGGTGACCACGCCGACGATGTTGTTGATGGCTTCTTCGATCTGGCGCGGGGTGGCGATGGGGAAATTGTAGACATCGAGAATGATGTTGCCGTTATCGGTGACCACGCCCTCGCGGTACACCGGGTCGCCGCCGAGCTTAACCAGCTCGCGGCCGACATGGCTGCGCGCCATGGGAATGACTTCCACCGGCAGCGGGAACGCGCCGAGCTGGTCCACCAGCTTGCTGTTGTCGGCGATGCAGACAAATTCCTTGGCCACCGCGGCGACGATTTTTTCGCGGGTCAGCGCGGCGCCGCCGCCCTTGATCAGTTCCAGCTGGGCGTTGGCCTCGTCGGCGCCGTCCACATACACCGCCAGCTCACTGACGGCGTTGAGGTCCAGCACCTCAATGCCGTGCTGTTGCAGGCGCTGCATGGAGGCCTCGGAACTGGCCACGGTGCCGGCGATATCGTCGCGGTGCGCGGCCAGCGCATCGATGAAGCAGTTGGCGGTGGAGCCGGTGCCGATGCCGATGATGGCGCCGTCCTGGATATGGGGCAGTACGTAGTCCAGCGCGGCTGCGGCCACCTGCTGTTTGAGTTGATCTTGGTTCATGGCGGTACCTGTCTGTCAGTCCCGCCATTATAGAGACTGGCAACGGTTGGGGCGAGGCCGCATTCGCGTTAGACTGGCGCGCTTGATCCCCACGCAGATATTGCCGACCATGCCCCAGTCCTACGTCAAAAAAATCCTGCAGGCGCGCGTGTACGATGTCGCCATCGAGTCGCCCATCGACCGCGCGCGGCTGCTGTCCAAGCGCTTTGACAACGACATCCTGCTCAAGCGTGAAGACCTGCAGCCGGTGTTCTCGTTCAAGCTGCGCGGCGCCTACAACCGCATGGTCTCCCTCAGCCAGGCCGAGCGCGAGCGCGGAGTAGTGGCGGCCTCGGCCGGCAACCACGCCCAGGGGCTGGCACTGGCGGCGCTGAAACTGGGGGTGAAGGCCACCATCGTGATGCCCAAGACCACGCCGCAGATCAAGGTGGACGCGGTGCGCTCGCGCGGTGCCAAGGTGGTTCTGCAGGGCGATACCTACGACGAGGCTTCCGGCTACGCTCAGAAACTGGTGGCGGACAAGGGCATGGTCTACATCCACCCCTACGACGATCCCGACGTGATCGCCGGTCAGGGCACGGTGGGCATGGAAATCCTGCGCCAGGTGGCAGGCCCGCTGGACGCGGTATTTGTGCCGGTGGGTGGCGGTGGCCTGGCCGCCGGTGTGGCGGCCTACATCAAGTACGTGCGCCCGGAGGTGAAGGTGATTGCGGTGGAGCCTGCTGACGCCGCCTGCCTGAAGGCGGCCATGGACGCCGGCCGTCGCGTCAGGCTCAAGGAAGTGGGCATCTTCGCCGACGGCGTCGCCGTCGCCCAGATCGGCAAGGAAACCTTCCGCGTGCTGCGCAAGACCATCGACGGCGTGATCACCGCCAGCACCGATGAGATCTGCGCCGCAATCAAGGATATCTTCGAAGACACCCGCTCCATCGCCGAGCCCGCCGGTGCGCTGGCGCTGGCCGGCCTCAAGAAATACATCGCCGAGACCGGCTGCAGCGGCCAGACCCTACTGGCCATCGACAGCGGCGCCAACACCAACTTCGACCGCCTGCGCTATATCTCAGAAGTGACCGAGATCGGCGAAAAGCGCGAGGCGGTGCTGAGCGTCACCATCCCCGAGCGGCCGGGCAGCTTCAAGCGCTTCTGCAGCGCGCTGGGCAAACGCAATATCACCGAGTTCAATTACCGCTACAGCCATGAGCACGAGGCGCAGATTTTTGTCGGCGTGCAGGTGTCGCCGGAGAACGAGGATCGCGAAAAACTGGTGGCGGAACTGACGCGGCTGGACTACCCGGTGTGGGATCTCACCGATAACGAGGTGGCTAAGCTGCACATCCGCCATATGGTGGGCGGCCACGCGCCGGCCTCGGTGGCCGACGAGCTGCTGTACCGCTTCGAGTTTCCCGAGCGCCCGGGCGCGCTGCTCAACTTCCTCACCAAGCTGGGCCAGCGCTGGAACATCTCGCTGTTCCACTACCGCAACCACGGCGCCGCCTACGGCCGTGTGCTGGTGGGGCTGCAGGTGGACAAGGGTGACCGCCGCCAGGTGGAGGCTTTCCTCGACAAGCTCAACTACCGCTACAGCGAAGAGACGGCGAATCCGGCGTATCAGCATTTTTTGAGTTAAAGGGAAGTCGCAGGACGCTTT
>JBFHRT010000496.1:0-2369 GCA_041591575.1 Spongiibacteraceae bacterium | reverse complement strand
TGTGAGTAAAAGGGGCGGGAAACCGCCCCTTCAGCGGTAGGGCTTAGTTCACAGAGGCGGTTGCACCGCCGCCGCCACCGCCGCCACCAGCGCCGCCGGCACCGGTCGGAGCCGGAAGGCTAACCGAGGCAGAAGCACTGGCAGAGATAGAGGTAGAGGTGTTACCTGCAGCTGTCGGCGCAGAAACCGAGGTAGGATCGGCACCGCCAGAAATGGCAGCAGTCATAACGGCATTGCTGTCTGCGCCAGCGGCGACCGCTGCGTTAACAACAGCTTGAGCTTGAGCCGGGTTCTTGGCTACTGCGGCCGCCACAATTTGGTTGGCCAGCTGCGGGGCAGCGGCAATCGCCTGCTGTACAGCGTCCTCAATGCTCAGGCCTTCGGCCAGCGCGTTTTCGATGACCACATCCAGTGACAGGCCTGCAGCGATGTCACCGGCCACATCTGCCATGGCTACGCCGCTGGCAATGCTGACTCCCAATGCGATCCCCAGAATTTTTCTTCTCATCATTACACTCCCTTGGTTTGTATCCCTGTTTGGAAGCAGCATCCAAATTTACAGGCTCCGGCCTTGATTGTATCCCCAAACAGAGAAATGGCAACACCCGCACGTCAATCGCTACAGAGCATAGCGCTGATATATTACCGTTTTTAGCGTGTGCCGGGAACGGATATGGAGAGTGTTGCTGCTGCGGTGGCGCATACAAGGCGGTTAGAGCAAATGCATTTTAATTGAGCCGGCATTGTAGAATTTTGGTTACACCTTTGTAGAGAGTATGCCTTGCACAGCCTCTTCGGCAGTTAACGGCACGCGAGGGGACGAAGACGGCCCCACGCCGAGTCATTCCAGCGAAAGCTCACCGCTGTCCAGAATCCAGGGCGCGGGCCTCATTATTGCCACAGAACCCGTATTTACGCGGCCCCGCCAATCCGATGGGCGAGACCCGGTCGCCTGGCCTCACAGCTGTCGTTGCGCGAAAATGCGCTCGATCGCAGTATGCGGCCAATCTGTTATCTCAGTGGAAGCTCAACCATGCAACCCGTCAGTTATGGCGAAATCTTCGTCCGTTTCTCGGTGCTGGGGCTAACCGCCTTCGGCGGCCCGGCCGCGCATGTCGGCTATTTCCGCGAACAGTTTGTACAACGCCGCCGGTGGCTGAGTGAGGCCGATTTCGCGGCACTGTTAGCACTGTGCCAGTTTCTACCGGGGCCGGCCTCCAGCCAGGTGGGCTTTGCCATTGGTTACCGCCTGCGCGGCCTCGGCGGCGGTGTGGCGGCGTTCGCTGGTTTTACGCTGCCGGCCTTTGGGTTGATGTTGGCGCTGGCCGTGGGTAGTACGAAGCTGCTGGCGACGTCTTGGTTTGACGGTGTGGCGGCAGGACTAAAGTTGTTGGCCGTTGCCGTGGTGGCGCAGGCAGTGGTTGGCATGTTCGCGAGTTTCTGTAACAACCACCCGACGCGGATACTGTGCGCGGCTTCCGCGGTAGTGCTGATAGTTCTGCCCGGTATCGCCGTGCAGATCGGCCTGTTATTGGCGGCGGCTGCCGTGGGCGCCGCCTGGTTCACCCCGCAGACCCTGCCGCAGGTCAATGACGCAGCAGGGCGCCTGCGTTTTGGTCCATTGCTGGTGTTCGTTGCGCTGCTTATCGGCCTTCCGCTGTTGGCGGGGCATTCAGTCTGGCTGGAGCTGGCCAATGATTTCTATCAGGCCGGTAGCTGGGTGTTTGGCGGCGGCCATGTGGTGCTGCCGCTGTTACAGGGCCTGGTGGGCGACGCACTGAGTGCCGATGAATTTCTCACCGGCTACGCGGCGGCCCAGGCGGTGCCGGGCCCGATGTTTTCGCTGGCGGCCTATCTCGGCGCCAGTGTGCTGCCGCACAATGCCCTGGCGGCGGCAAGCCTGGCACTGCTCGCGATCTTTCTGCCCGGCTTTCTGCTGCTGGTGGCGGTGCAGGGCAGTTGGGCGCGCTTGTGCGCGCAGCCGCGCCTGAACGGGGCAGTGCAGGGTGTCAACGCCGCCGTGGTGGGGCTGTTGTTGGCTGCCTTGTGGCAGCCGGTGGCAGTCAGTGCCATTCACAGTGTTATCGATGCGACGGCGGCGCTGCTGGGCTTTGCGCTGCTGCGCTTTGCGAAATGGCCGGTGCTGGCAGTGGTTGCGGCGTTTGTGGTGTATGGGCTGC
Organism: Spongiibacteraceae bacterium; assembly: GCA_041591575.1. Taxonomy (GTDB): domain Bacteria; phylum Pseudomonadota; class Gammaproteobacteria; order Pseudomonadales; family Spongiibacteraceae; genus JBFHRT01. The sequence continues at coordinate 189 of JBFHRT010000496.1, read as the reverse complement.
TGGGCTAGCGCAGCCGGCGTGGATGATTTCGCAGTGACAGCGATTTCGACGTAGGGTGCGCTGCAATGCCATTAACTTAACGATTTTCTCTTTTGAGAACATATAATTACGCGCATCATATTCAGTACTTATTCGCGCAAGGAGAGAGGCGATGACAGCATCGACATCAGGTAACTGCTCAATAATTGG
>JBFHRT010000495.1:0-2373 GCA_041591575.1 Spongiibacteraceae bacterium | reverse complement strand
TGCGGCGCACCCTACGGCGGCTTTTGCAGTTGCCTTTGCCGTAGCGTCGGACCTCCGACTTCAGACGTCCGACCGTTTTTAAAGCGTCTTAAGGTATTCGATGATGGCCTTGCGCTCGGCGGCAGTGAGCACGTCACTGAACACGTGGCCGCCGTTGCCCTGGCTGTGCATGCTGGTGTTGTAGATCTTGCGCGACTCGATATCGTCGTTGGTCAGGGTCGGCGGGTTGGTGATGTTCCAGCCCAGCAGCAGGCCGCCGTAAAACTCGGACAGGAAGAACAGATCCTCACTCTGTTGCAAAGGCGTGCAGTCCAGCAGCGGCAGCAGGTCGGAGCCGCCACAGTCCAGCTCCTCGTAGTTCCAGCCCAGCTGTTGCTGGTTGTAGCCGCGCGCCAGCTCGAACTCGAAGCCCATCACCACGTCGCCGGCCTGGTCCGGGCGCGGCTCGCGCGACAGCCGGCGCCAGATTTCCGGGCGCGCGGCGCTGTTGAGCACGCCTTCCACGGTGGGCACCGAGCCGTTGTGAAAATACGGGGCGTTGGCCCAGACGCCGTACAGCGGCGGCGCGGCATAGCCTTTGGGGCGCTGCTCGCCGCGGCTGTTGTTCTGCAGGTCGGGCTGGTTCTGTACGCCGCAGTACTCCACCTTGGCCTGATCCTCGGCGCTCAGCGCCGCATACTCTGCACTGTCGGGATCGGTTTCCGGATAGCCCACCGCGGAGTTGGACAGGCCCTCGTTGGTGCCCTGGTTGTAGGTGTCGAAGCGCACTCGGTCGGTGTCGATGATGTCAATGGGCACCACGTTGCCGGCGATGCCTTCCAGGCGCGGATCGGCCAGGAAGCTGGGGTCATTGACGTAGCGCGGCGAGTAGGCGCCGTGACAGCTGGCGCAGGAACCATTGCCGCCCGCCGGTTCCGGCACCACGTTGCCGTTCGCCCACAAGTTCTTGGTGTGGAAAAGTACCGCGCCCTGCTTGGCCAGTTCCTCATCGATGGGCAGCGGGTACTCGGGGGCCTTGCGGGTGTTGATATAGGCGTCGCCGTCCTGCACATGGTCGCTGACCCAGGTATCAAAGTCATTCTCCTCGTCCAGCGGCCCGTACTTGCTGGTCAGCAGTGGCGTGAACAGGGCGTAGTCCACCCGCACCGCGTCACCGGAGAACATGGCGTCGACAAATTTCACCGGGCGCTTGCCGACATTCCACCAGGACGGGGTGTCGCCGGTGCCAGTGCTGCCGTTGGTCAGCACATCCATCAGCTGCTGCGGGTCGCGCACGCCGGTCAGCGCGACGATATTGGAGAACTGGGCGTTATTGGTGCCGCGCACGCGCCCGGCCAGGCCGGCGCGGTCGATGGCGACACCGGCCGCCGAGCCCATTGCCGCGAAATCGCGCGCCGACACGGTGGCGTCCAGCATGCCGCCGCCGGCACCGTGGACGAACTCATCGCCGATCTGGGCGCTGTGACAGCCCTGGCAGTTGGTGCTGATTTCGCCGCTGTAGCTGCCATCGGCCAACCGCGTCTGCATCAAGCCGTAGGGCAGGCGGCCGGAGCCGCCGTTGCTGACGGTGAGATCGCCGGCCTCATTGATGCCCTTGGCCTGGTCAATAACGGGATAGGGAAACTCGTCGGAGGGCTGGCCGAAACCGTAGCGCTCGGCCACCAGCTCATCGAAGTTGTCGGGCCGCTCGCTCAGCCCCCAGACCAACCACAGATGGTTGTACTGCTCGGCGGTGAGCGCCGCCACGCCGTGGGGGGCATCGCCGGCGAAGGTGGTGCCGGGGCGGATCACCCGGCCCTTGTCCTTGTGATCGGCATAAATGCTGGGCTCGCCGTAGGTATAAGGCTCATGGCTGCCGTAGGTGTAGGGCTTACCGTTTTCATCCACCGATGGCGCCTGCCCCATGATGATGGCGCCGCGGGCGATGGCGGCGCGGAATTCACCGCAGGTCTTGGCGTGGGGGAATTCGTTGACCAGTTCCGGCACCGCGTGGCAGTCGCGCCAGAAGGCGTTGTAGTGCACGGCGAGGCCGTCACTGATACCGGCGCGCACCAGGTCGCGGGGGTCTACCGGCAGCACCGCGCCGTCGGGCAGCGGAGTGGCTTCGGCCTCGTTGAGATAGTTGCCGTCGTTGTCGAACAGGCGAGTGCCATCGGCCTCGACCAGGCCGGCGCAGAAATCACCCCAGAAATGGCCGCCGCGCGCGCTGCCCAGCAGCGGCAGCGGCTGCTCGATGTCGATATCGCCAAAGGCGCAGCTGCTGGGATTGTCCCAGCAGCCGAACAGGGTGGCCACCGCCTCATAGGCCGCCGATTGCGGCTGCCAGGGTGTGCCGCCGCTGTGGCCGCGCGCCGGGTCCGAGGCCTGCTGCAG
>JBFHRT010000494.1:0-2377 GCA_041591575.1 Spongiibacteraceae bacterium | reverse complement strand
GGCCAGCGCAAGCGCCGGCTGGATGGGGCCGAGAAAAGCGACGGCTCGCTGGAGTACGGTTTCGACAAGCGCATTCCCAACATGCTCACCGTGGTGGTGGCGCGACCGCCACAGTTTGGCGCCACTGTACTGACCTTCGACGCCAATGACGCGCTGCAGGTACCGGGGGTGGTCAGTGTGCATCGGGTGCCCTCGGGCGTGGCGGTGGCGGCCAGGGACTTCTGGTCCGCCGAGCGCGGCCGCAAGGCGCTGCAAATTGAATGGAACACTCTGACCGGCGAGTCGTTGTCGACCGATAAGCTGCGCGAGGACTATCGCCAGCAGAACACCCTGCCCGGGCGGCCGGTACGCATGGAGGGTGCCGAGGGCCTGCTGGGCCTGGATCTCAGCCCAACCCTGGAGGCCGAGTACGACTTTCCCTTCCTGGCTCACGCGCCGATGGAACCGCTCAACGTCACCATCGACTACCGCGGCAGCAGCTGCGAGATCTGGTGCGGCACCCAGTGGCCAGACATGGAAAAACTGGTGGCCGCCGCCATCCTCGGCCTGCCGCCGGAGGCCGTCACCTTCCACACCCTGTTGTCTGGCGGCGGTTTCGGTCGCCGCGCCAATATCGGCTTTGATTTCATGCAGGAAGCGGCCCATGTCGCCAGGGCGGTGCAGGCACCACTGAAGGTGGTGTGGACCCGCGAAGACGATATCCGCGGCGGCTACTACCGACCGTTTTCCGCCTGCCGCCTCAGCGGGCGGGTCAACCAGGGGAAAATCGAGAGCTGGACCCACCGCGTCGCCCGCCAGACCCTGCTGGTCAATCCGCTGGTGGAGGCGGTCACCGAAAAAGTGACCGAAGAGGTGCAGGCCACCCAAGGCGCCGAGGAAATGCCCTACGACATTCCCAACGTGCGCGTCGAGGCGCATAACCCGCACAACGGCGTGCCAGTGCTGTGGATGCGCTCGGTGGCCAATGCGGTGAACGTATTTGCGGTGGAAACCTTCTTCGACGATCTCGCCCGCCAGGCCGGTTGCAGCAGTTTCGAGGACGTGGTGGCCATGCGCCGCGAACTGCTGGCCAGCAAGCCGCGCCATCGCGCGGTGCTGGACGCGGTCATGGCGGCGGCGGGCGCGCCGGCCGCCGGCGTACCTCGCGGCCTCGCCCTGTGTCACTCCTACCAGAGCTGCATCGCCCAGCTGGTGGAAGCCAGCGTCGCTAGCGACGGCACCGTCAGCATTCACCGGGTGGTCAGCGCGGTGGACTGCGGTACTGCCATCAACCCCGATCTGGTGGAGGCGCAGATCGAATCGGGAGTGGTGTTCGCGCTGTCCACCGCCCTGTTCGGCGAGATCAGCCTGCAGCAGGGCGAGGTGCAGCAGAGCAACTTCCACGACTATCCGGTGCTGCGCATGTACCAGACGCCGCAGATCGAAACCGTGCTGCTGCCCAGCAGTGAGGCGCCGGGCGGGGTGGGGGAGCTGGGCGTGCCCTGCGTGGCGCCGGCGCTGGTCAATGCCCTGTACTGGGCCACCGGCAAGTCGCACCGTTCGTTGCCGCTGAACAACTTTGCGCATCTGCGCTTCAAGTAAGGGGGTGAGCATGATTTCAGCAATTTCACGCATCGCACTGCTGCTCACCGCGCTATTGGCGGCGGTGGCGGCCTACGGCCAGGACGGCGGCGCACTGTTTGCCCCCATTGCCGAGGTGCTCACCCACCCGCGCTGCCTCAACTGCCACACCGCCACCAACTACCCCAAGCAGGGTGACGAACGCCGCCGCCACGATCAGTTGGTGGTGCGTGGCGCTGACGGCCACGGCGCACCCAGCCTGCACTGCAGCGCCTGCCACCAGAATGAAAACGTCGTCGATGGCAAAGTGCCCGGCGCACCCCACTGGCACCTGGCGCCGCTGAGCATGGCCTGGGAAGACGAGCAGGGCAACGCGCTGGACAACGCCAGCCTGTGCGCCGTGCTCAAAGATCGCCGCAAAAACGGCAACCGCAGCCTGGCGGATCTGCTCGAGCATATGGAAAAAGATGCGCTGGTGTTGTGGGGCTGGGAGCCGGGTGGGCGCAGCCTGCCGCCGCTGACACATGATGTCTTTATGGAAAAACTCAAAGCCTGGGTAGAGGCCGGCGGCCCCTGTTAATGGCGCCTGCGGCAAGCTTGAGGCGCGGGGGGACGCTGCGTAAATCGCGCCAGGCGGATAGCTTCGGTAGGGCAGGGCATTCGGTGCGCACGGCGCACCCCAATGCCATTAACTTAAGGCACTCCGTGCGATATTCATCGTATCAATTGCGGCGCCGATCCCCATTGTAGGCCGGAATAAGCGCTTTTTAGCGTTTCCGGCGAACGTCCGCAACGCAAGCTTATGCGGACCTACGTC
>JBFHRT010000493.1:0-2378 GCA_041591575.1 Spongiibacteraceae bacterium | reverse complement strand
GCGGCGACGGCGGCAGATCAGTCAGCAGCGCTATGGCCTTGCGCGTCAAGGCGTTTGAGCCGGGGCCTGCACGGGGCAAGCTGCCGAAGATTTGAAGAAATGGGTCCATTGCTAATATGGCTCACTAATGTCACAGGTGCCTGCGCGGGGTTGCCGCGCCCGGCGATGCAGACAGGGAATTACCGCCCTTGCCCGCTGTTTCTACGCTCATAGGCTGGCTGATCGAACCTGTCATAGTCAATCGTCGACTCCTGCCAAAGCGCCGAATTTTCACCGCGCCTTTCAGCAATGGATTTACCAAAGACGGAAAAGTGAGCTTTTGCCATCAGCAAGGACAATTCTTCGCTAGAAGCCAGCCCCATAAAGACGGCACCCTGCATAAATCCCTCAAGGCGGTGCCGATCGGAAGCCGGGGCCTTGTAGCCGTCACGCGAGACAAAAAAATGGCGCAATAATCGGCTCTCAATTTCAGATAAATATTTTTCTTTTTCCATGACGGCTGCTATCACCTAGCTCAACAGTTGGTTAATGTGGCAAGGCATGTAGATCAGTTAGTTTGTAGCTCTAACTTGCATGCACCTTGTCACGACAAAGTGCTGCGCTGCACCATCACCACTGCCCCTTGCGCCAGCGCTTTGCCGTGAGCTTTTCCAAACGCCGGCGATAGCGGGTTATATTCCAGGCCGCCTCTTCTCCTTGCATCTGAGCATGTAGACCTTCCGACAGCACAGCAGCCACGGCATGTACAGCATCGTGCCGATCCAGCCCCTGGCGCAGCAGCCTGGCGATAACATCAGGGATGGGCGTGACCGCTTCGGCAAGCTGGTTCTCCACGACGACGTGCAGTGCCGCGTGCGCGGCTTCCCCACTCTCCGGGACTTCCTCACCCGCCTCTTCGTGCCAGGCCTGCACTAGTTCAATGCGCACGCCCTCCTCCAGCGCCAGCCATTCGGCGGGGTCGGGTGCTTGTAGGGGATTGTAGTGGTCCATATTCTATCTCCGGGTTTTAGTGTCGGTGCGCGTGGCGCACCCTACGGATTCGGGGTTCTCGGCTTGCGACTCACCAGGTGAACATAACGCCCCAACTGCCAGAACGGTTCGCGGTCGCCGTACTGCCATTCCAGCCGCATCACGTCGTCCAGGCTGCGCTGTTCGCGCAGCGGCTTCGGCATCAAGTCGTAGGCGAAGCGTACGCTGCGCTTGTGCAGCACATCAATGCCCAACTCCTGCAGCCAGCCCAGCACTTCCAGTGGTTGCAGCGGGCCGGGCGGGGTGAGGCCGCCCGGGTGGCCGGCGAAATCTTCGTTGAACAGCTTGTAGAAGTTGCCCTTGATGATATTGCTCATCACCATGGTGTTGACGTTGTAGAACATCAACGACAGGTGACCGCCGGGACGCAGGCAGCCCAGCAGCTGCTCCAGTACCGCGCGTGGGTCGGCCAACCATTCCAGCACCGCGTGGCAGACGATGAGGTCGTAGCGCTCGCGGTTTTCCTCAACAGCGGCGTGCTGCTGTATGGACTGATGAACAATGCGAATGGGCAACTCGCGATCCTGCAGCCGCCGCTCGGCCAGCGCGAGCATGTCGGCAGAAAGGTCACTGAGCAGCACGTTGTGCCCCATTTCTGCCAAGCGCTCGCCAATCTGGCCGAGGCCGCCACCTGCATCCCATACCTTCAGCGGCGCACTCGCGAGGGGCGGGATAGTTTCCTGCATATCGCGCCAGATCAGTTGCAGGCGCAACTCGCCTTTGGGCGAGCCATAGATACGGCGGGCAAAGCGCTCGGCAACGCCGTCGAAACTGCGGTCTTCGATCATCGGTTGTGTAACACTCGGAATAAATGCGCCTGGAGCAAATTCGGCGTAGTTCAGTCGTGCTCGGGCAGAAAGCGGCGGCGGTTGTCGGCAATTTTGTCGTTCAGCGCCGCCACCATGTCCACGCCGGTCTCGTCACAGAGGGCGATAAGATACATCAGTATGTCGGCCACTTCAGCACCGATGGCGGCCTGGGTTTCGGGGTTGGCGGTGAGCTGTGCCGAGGCCTGATCATCCAGCCACTGAAAGATCTCCAGCAGCTCGCCCGCCTCCACCGCCACCGCGGTGGCGAGATTTTTGGGCGAGTGGTACTGGCTCCAGTCCCGCGCTTCGGCGACATAGCGGAAGGCGTTGAGCGCCGCTTCCAGGTTAATCTGTGTCATCGCTGCGCTTCGCCCCCTATTGCGTCGATTGCTCCGTGTTACATGGCGGTATGGCCGCCATCTGAAACAAGGGTAGCACCGGTGGTGAAGGCCGACATGTCGCTGGCCAGGTAGAGCAGCGGGCCGACGATTTCCTCGGTGTCGGCGATGCGCTGCTGCAGACTGGCGCTCTTGGCGCCCT
>JBFHRT010000492.1:0-2380 GCA_041591575.1 Spongiibacteraceae bacterium | reverse complement strand
ATTACCTCAGGGATAATTGCAGTGATACGCTGGAGCGGTAACAGTGTGGCGTGGACGAAAAAAGCACGAGAACCACAGAGAACACTGCGGGCCACAGAGAAAGGCGGTCAGGTAGGGTGCGCTGCGCGCACCGCTGTTGTTGTTAGCATCCGGCGTAAGACTTCAGACGCCCGACTGCTTCTAAGCGTCTCCCGTCTCCCGTACAGCGTTAAACAGTGATTATAGGAGCACACATGACTCACGCGGCCCCACAGACAACTGCGTCCGCCAACGGCTTCGGCGCCCTACTCAGGCAGTGGCGAGGCGCGCGCAAACTCAGCCAGCTGGAACTGGCCTTGAGCTGCAACGTCTCCCAGCGCCATCTCAGCTTTCTGGAGTCGGGCCGCTCCCGCCCCAGCCGCGCCATGGTGCTGCAGCTGGCAGAGACCCTCGAGGTGCCCCTGCGCGAGCGCAACGCCCTGCTGCAGGCCGCCGGCTACGCCGGACTGTTTCGCCAGCGCGACCTCGATACAACCGAGATGGCGCCGGTGCGCGAAGCGCTGCGACTGATGCTGGACCACCACCAGCCCTACCCCGCCGTGGTGGTGGACCGCGACTGGAACCTGCTGATGCACAACGCGGTGTTTCCGAGGCTGTTTGAACTGATCGGCGGCTGGGAGACGGTGTGGCAGCGCTGCTGCGGCGACGGCCCGCGCAACGTCATGCGCCTCACCTTCCACCAGGGCGGTCTGCGCCGCCATATCGCCAACTGGCGCGAGGTGGCGCCGCTGATGCTGCAGCGCCTGCGCAAAGAGGCCGCCACCAGCGGCAGCGACGAACTGGCGGCGCTACTAGTGGAATTGGGTGCCGACCCCGCCATCCCCCGCGAGTGGCACGCCCCTGACATCGAGCGGCCGCTGCCGCCGGTGCTGCCGCTGAGCCTGGACGCCGGCGGCGCGCAGGTGAGCCTGTTCTCGGTGATCGCCACCTTCGGCACCGCGCAGGACATCACAACCGACGAGATCCGGGTGGAGAGTTTTTTTCCGGCTGACAAGGACAGCGCCGATCTGCTAAAGGCCCTGGCGTAGGGTGCGCTGTGCGCACCGATGAGTTGTGTGGCTAGCTGCTACGGGCACGCCCAGAATGAAGAACAGTCAGCGTAATGGTGCGCATGGCGCACCCTACAGAATTGAATGGCTAGTGTGAAATTATTGAGAATTTCAGACTGGTTTTTTCGGGTTGGAAATGTAAGTAATCCAATTATTATCAGAGTTGTCTATCTAAGTACGGATACAGGGAGTTGCGTTCCACTTCTAGAATTGGCTCAAGTTGAACTGACATTATTGAAGTTTATAAATGATTCAATACATGCGATCTAGCCAAGCACGTAATAACAGTTCGATTAGAAAGTTACAGGACGTTTCGTCGAAATCTTTATTTCCCACCTAGATATTTAGCGGGAAACGCCGACTTCAAACTGCGGTCAATTCTGCAATTACCGTTCAGCTAAGAAAGTAGTTGTTTTTATTTTCAGTTTTCTAAACTGAAAAATGGCTTTTTTCACGCCAGCAAACTCTAGGGTTAGGTAAGTTTTTAAAACGCGTTGCCGCGATTACTTACCAATACAGAAGCTGGAAAAAATGCGCCCCAGTAGATCGTCGGAAGTAAACTCGCCAGTGATTTCTCCCAGCGCTTTCTGCGCCAACCGCAGTTCTTCTGCCAGCAGTTCGCCAGCGTTGTAGCCTTTGAGCTGGCCAATGCCCTGCTCGATATGGTCGCGGGCGCGGTTGAGGGCGTGGATATGGCGGGCGCGGGCGGTGAACTGGCTCTCGTTGGCCTGGTGAAAGCCCATGCAGGCCTTGAGGTGTTCGCGCAGGAGGTCGATGCCGATTTGCTGTTTGGCGCTGAGGTTGATCACCGGCGGCGGTCCGTCCTGATGGCCGGCTTGTAAACCAAAGTCCAGGCCGGAGAGGTCGCACTTGTTGTGGATGACGGTGAGCTTGTTCTGGTGTTCGCCGAACTGGCTGGCCAGCAGTTCCTCGGCGCTGTCTTGGTCGGTGCTGTCGATTACCAGCAGGATGCGGTCGGCGGCCTCGATTTCCTTCCAGGCGCGCTTGATGCCCTCCTGCTCCACCACGTCGGCGCTGTCGCGCAGGCCGGCGGTGTCGATGACGTGCAGTGGCATGCCGTCGATCAGGATGTTTTCGCGCAGCACGTCGCGGGTGGTGCCGGCGATGTCGGTGACGATGGCGGATTCGCGCCCGGCCAGGGCGTTGAGCAGGCTGGATTTGCCGGCGTTGGGTTTGCCGGCGATGACCACGCTCATGCCCTCGCGCAGCAGCGCGCCCTGGCGGGCGGCGGCGATGACATTGTCCACGGCGCTGAGCAGTTGCTCGCTGCT
>JBFHRT010000491.1:0-2386 GCA_041591575.1 Spongiibacteraceae bacterium | reverse complement strand
GGGTACCCTTTATCGGCGTGGCCTGGTGGGCGCTGGATTTCCCCTTTATGAAGCGCTACAGCGCCGAGCAGGTAGCCAAGAATCCCGCCCTCAAGGGCAAGGACCTGGAGACCACCCGCCAGGCCTGCGAGAAGTTCAAGACCACCCCGGTGACGGTGTTCAATTTTATGGAGGGCACCCGGCTGACGCCGGAGAAGCAGCAGCGACAGGGTTCGCCCTATACCCACCTGCTCAAGCCCAAGGCCGGCGGCGCCGCCTTCGTGCTGGGTGCCATGGGCGAGCAGCTGCACACCCTGCTCAACGTCACCATTCACTATCCCGGCGACGACCTGGACTTCTGGCACTTCCTCTGCGGCCGCGTGCGCCAGGTGGTGGTGCGCATCGAAAAGCTGGCTATTCCCCAGCACTTTCTCAGCCGCGACTACCTCAACGACGAAAGCTTCCGCCAGGAGTTCCAGCAGTGGGTGTCGCAGTTGTGGCAGGAGAAAGACACGCTGCTGGCCAAACTGCACCAGCAGTACCCCGCCGCCCGCCAGACCCTCTCCTCTCAGGCTTAGTTGTTTCTCAGGCCAGCCCCGCTCATTCCGGGGCTGGCCTGAGCACCGCCTGCTCAGCCCTTTACACAGACCACCTGGCGCAGCCGGTAGACAATCTCCACCAGGTCCGCCTGGGCGGCCATCACCTTGTCGATGGGCTTGTAGGCCGCCGGACTCTCATCGATCACCTGCTTGTCCTTGCGACACTCCACACCCTCGGTGGCGCGGCGGTGATCCTCCACTGTCAGCAGCTTGCGCGCGCGACTGCGCGACATCACCCGGCCGGCGCCGTGGCTGCAGCTACAGAAACTCTCGGCATTGCCCAGACCGCGCACGATAAAGGAACTGGCGCCCATGCTGCCGGGAATGATGCCCATGTCGCCAAGGCCGGCGCGCACCGCACCCTTGCGCGTTACCAGCACCTCGCGGCCGTAATGGCTCTCGCGGGCCACATAGTTGTGGTGACAGTTCACTGCCTCCAGTTGGGCGTTGAACTCCAGCCGCAGCCAGCGCCGCGCCGCCGCCACCACCCGCGCCATCATCACCTCGCGGTTGGCGCGGGCGAAATCCTGGGCCCAGCTCACCGCCTCCACGTATTCGTTGAAGTGGGCGCTGCCCTCTTTCAGATAGGCGAGGTCGCGGTCGGGCAGATGGAGGTGATGGCGCTGGGCGTCCTGCTTCGCCAGCTCGATAAAATAGGTGCCGATGCGATTGCCCACCCCGCGCGAGCCGCTGTGCAGCATGAACCACACCGCATCGTGCTCATCCAGGCACACCTCGATGAAATGGTTGCCGCCGCCCAGGGTTCCCAGGTGGTGAAGGTTGTTGGTTTTGCGCAGCACCGGGTGGCGTTTGGCCAGGGCGTCGAAGCGCGAGGCCAGCGGTGCCCAGGCGCGGAGCACATCCTCGGGCAGCTCATCCCAAGCGCCGCAGTCGCGGCCGCGGCTGTGGCCGTGAGGCACCGCACGCTCGATGGCGCTGCGCAGCCCTGCCAGACTGTCAGGCAGCTGCGCCGCGCGCAGGCTGGTGCGCACCGCCATCATGCCGCAACCGATATCCACCCCCACCGCAGCGGGAATAATGGCGCCCACCGTGGGCACCACACTGCCGATGGTGGCGCCCATGCCCAGATGCACATCTGGCATCGCCGCCACCCAACGGTAGATAAACGGCAGACGAGACAGGTTGAGCAGCTGCTGCTTGGCCTCGGCCTCGAAGGGCACCCCGCGCACCCAGGCCTTGACCGGTACACCGCCGCTCTGGAAGGTTTCATAGGCGGGCTGTGACATGCGCGTGGCCTCCCTGCAAATACCATTGCTATTGTACTCCCATACCATAGCAACAGGGTCCGCCACCGGCTGCGCGATTGTCGACGTAGGGTGCGCCGTGCGGGCCTATACCCCGTCATCGCGAGATGAATTTCAGCCCCGCTATCTCAAAAGTCTGGCACCAAAAGCAACGCGTTCTGAAAGGCCTTTGTTGCAGCGGCGGATTTATCCGCACACTTTATCCACCAACAATACTTGTGCGAATAAATTCGCACCTACAGCCGACCGTGTTGCTAAGGGCGTCAACAAACAGCTGCGTGCAATGCCGTGGAGTATGCGCTGGGAATCGCAGCGAAAGAACAAGCCACCGAGTCATTCCGGCGAAAGCCGGAATCCAGTGCGCGGGCTTCAGCGAAAAGTAAATCCGCCCAATCTCGCGCGCGCTGCCATTTCAAACACCTGGATCCCGGATCGCCAATAGCGCGTCCGGGATGACACAGGGGAGAAACAAACCACTGAGTCATTCCGGCGAAAGCCGGAATCCAGTGCGCGGGCTTCAGCGCAAAGTCGTTCCGCCCAATC
>JBFHRT010000490.1:0-2388 GCA_041591575.1 Spongiibacteraceae bacterium | reverse complement strand
GCGAAGGCCAGCGCGCAGTCCTTGGGGTGAACGTATTCGATACGGGCCTCAGTGGCGATATCGAAGATCATCTCGAAATCGTGGTTGCCGCCGACAAACTGCACCGACACCGGCGGCGCCACGCTGATGCGCAGAATGCTCCAGTCCAGCGTCGATGCGCGGATGGCCTCCTCACAGGCCAGCTTGGTCTCACCGTAGTGATCGTCAGGGCGGAAGGGGCTGTCGGCGCGCAGCGGCGGCTCCCGGTCCTGCAGCTTGCCATACACCGCCACACTGGAGGCGAACACCAGACGCTTGACGCCCATCTCTTCCATCGCCCGGATCAGCCCCTGGGTGGCATCGACATTGACGCGGGTGGCCAGCGCCGGATTGTCCTCCGACAGCGGTGGGATGATGGCCGCCAGGTGGATAACCGTATCGACGCCCTGCAGCGCCTTGTTCCACAGTGCGTAGTCGGTGATGTCACCCCAGATTACATCGACGCGATCACCGTAGGCCTTGGCCGCCTGCTGGGTGGCCGGCAGTTTGCGGTCCAGACATACCACCTGGCAGCCTTTTTCCAGCAGATAGTCGATGGTGTAGGCGCCAATATTGCCGAAGGCGCCGGTGAGCAGCACACGCTTAGTCATTGGGGTTCCCTGTGCGATTGATCAGAATGGGGGGAGCAGAATTTGCGTTAGAGTAATTTATAGCTGCGAGCTCCCGCTCCTTCAATCACAAATCGGGCCGACTACAGCCGCACGGTGGCCCTCACGGTCAGTGCCGCGCTCCCTGCGGAGCCGCTGGTCAGCGCCTGTTGCAGCCGCTCGCACTCGGCGGCGCCGGCCGGCAGACCGAAGCGCAGCCAGCCAATATCGGCCTCGGGGTGGTAGTGGCGTACCAGTACGCCCTGCGCGCGCAGCGCCCTGTGCAGCCCCGCGGCCAGCGCCCGCGGCAGCTGCAGCGAGCAAAACAGCGGCGTGCTGCGCATCTGCAAGGCCTGCGGCGCCAGCGCAGACTCCAGCACGCTGGCAAGCGCCGCGCTAGTAGCAAGCAGCCGCTCTCGCGCCGCCCGCTGCCAGCGGACGTCGGCCAGTGCCAGTTCGCCCGCCCACTGTGCCAGCGCATTGACTGACCAGGGCCCGGCGGCCTCTTCCAGCGCCGCCAGCAGCGCCGGCTCCCCCAGAGCAAAGCCCAGCCGCAGCCCCGGCAGCCCGAAAAACTTGCCTGCCGAGCGCAGCATCACCAACCCCGGCAGCGGCAGCAGATCAGCATAGGACTGCTCGGGCAGCGGATCGATAAAGGCCTCATCCACCACCACCAGACCACCCTCGCCCAGCCGTTCACGCCAGTACAGCAGGTCCTCACGGCATACCCTTTCGCCGCTGGGGTTGTTGGGATGAATCAGCACCAGCGCCCGCGGCCGCCACTCGGCAATCAGCCCGGCAATATGCTCGCGGCCGTGGTGCTGGTAAAAAACGGGGCGATGGCCGGCGCGCTGCCACCAGTGCCGGTGCTCCTCGTAGCCAGTGGCCGGCAACAGCACCGGCGCCGGCTCGCGCAGCTGGGGCAGCAGCTGAATCGCCTGCTGCGAGCCCGCCAGCGCCAGCAACTGCTCGACGGCGACGCCGTAATAAGCACTTGCGGCCTCCAGCAGTGAGCTGCGGGTGTAGGGCATGGTGGTGAGCAAATGTGCCGGCAGCGGCGGCAAGGGGTAGGCAAAGGGGCTGACACCAGTGGACAGGTCCAGCAGCTCTGCGCTGTTCACTCCCAGCTCGCGGGCGATGCCCTCGATATCCCCGCCGTGAACCGGCGCCGCGCCGCTCACAGCGCGACTCCGTGCAGCGCCAGCGACAGCGCCGCCACCATCACCAGCCACAGTAGCCAGGCCTGGCGCACCAGGGTGAACACCCGCGCCAGATCCTGCAGCTGCGGCGCGCGACCGCTGCCCAATGGCGGACGGCTCTGCAGCTGGCCGTGGTAGACCGCCTCGCCGCCCAGTTGCAGGTCCAGAGCTGCGGCGCCGCTGGCCATCACCGAGCCGGCGTTGATGCTCTTGTAGCGCCAGCCCTGCTGCCACCAGCTGCGCCAGGCCGCGGCGCGCGCGCGCAAAAGCACAAAGCTCAGCGCCAGCAGCTGACTGGGGATAAAGGCCAGCGCATCATCGCTGCGCGCAGCCCACCAGCCGAAGCGCTCAAAGCGCTCGCTGCGATAACCCCACATGGCGTCCAGGGTATTGGCCAGCCGGTGCAGCACCACCCCCGGCGCGCCGGCCACGGCAAACCAGAACAGCGAGGCGAACAGCGCGTCGGCGCTGTTTTCCAGGCTGCTCTCCACGGTGGCGGTCAGCAGCTGCGCCTCGTCGGCGCGCTCGGTATTGCGACTGACGATATAGCCCACCGCGCGGCG
>JBFHRT010000489.1:0-2397 GCA_041591575.1 Spongiibacteraceae bacterium | reverse complement strand
TACACCAGCGAAAACGCAGTGGACCGCGGTGGGCTCGGCCTGATCGGTGTCTACGACTGCGGTGACGGCTATCGCCGAATCAACGAATTGGCCTCCGGCGGCATCGGCCCCCACCAGCTGGCGCTGATGCCGGACGGCCGGCGCCTGGTGGTGGCCAACGGCGGCATCCTCACCCTGCCCCAGCGCGGGCGCGAAAAGCTCAACCTGGACAGCATGCAGCCGGCGCTGAGTTATATCGATCTGGCCAGCGGCACCATCAGCGCCAGCTGGACGCCGCCAGACCCGCAGCTCAGCCTGCGCCACCTGGCGGTCACCACCGACGGCAGCGTGGTTGTTGGTGCCCAGTACGAGGGCTCGGCGCCGCCCGGCGAGCTGCCGCTGGTCTTTGTCCAGCGCGGCGACGCGCCGCTGCAGCCACTGCTGGCCACGGCGCCGGCCTGGGCCCAGCACCGCAACTACATTGCCAGCGTCGCGGTCAGCGCCGATGGCCAGCACGCACTCACTACCTCGCCCCGCGGAAGCGTCGCCAGCCTGTGGCATCTGGGCAGCGGCGAGCTGATCGCCAGCCAGCGCATCGCCGATGTCGCCGGCGCCTGCTACCAGCAGCAGCAGCGGCGCTTTGTGGTCAGCAATGGCCGCGGCCAGCTGCTGGCCATTGGCGCCACTGAAAACGACGCAGCGCAGTCACTGGGTTTTTCCAGCGGCCTGCACTGGGACAACCACCTCAATATCATCGAGGGCTGAACGGCGCCGCAGCGCCCGCCGCCAATATAAACAGCTTATGAGCATGAAACGCAGAACACTGTTGCAGGCCTCTGGCCTGGCCCTGGGCGGCGCTGTGATGCCGAAACTGACGCTGGCCATGGCCGGCGGTCGCGACCAGCTCGATCGCGCTGGCTATGAACTGGTGGCCGCGCCCGGTCCGGCGCAGCTGGTTGACGGCGGCGCCACTCCGGCGCTGTTATATAACGGCGGCTTCCCGGCGCCGGTGCTGCGCGTGCGCCAGGGCGAACGCCTGCGCGTGCGACTCACCAACCAACTGCCCCAGGCCACCACCCTGCACTGGCATGGCATCCGCATCGACAACGCCATGGACGGGGTGCCGCATCTAACCCAGCCACCGGTGCTGCCGGGCGAAAGCTTTACCTACGATTTCCTCTGCCCCGACGCCGGCACCTACTGGTACCACCCGCATATGCACAGCGTCGAGCAACTGGGCAAAGGCCTGGTGGGGGTGCTGATCGTCGACGAGGCCGAGCCCCAGCCCTTTGATGCCGAGGTGATTCTTGGCCTTAAAGACTGGCGGCTAAATCGCGACGGCAGCTTCATGCCACTATCGGACCCGCGCCAGGCCTTCCGCGCCGGCACCCTGGGCAACGTCGCTACCGTCAACGGCCGCCAGCGCCCCACCATCGAGGTGCCTGCCGGAGGCCGCCTGCGCCTGCGCCTGCTCAACCTGGACAATAGCCGCGAGTTCAATCTCAGCCTGCGCGATACCGAGGCCACGGTGATCGCCATCGACGGCAACCCGGTGGCGGCGCCCTATTCACTGGACGTGCACGCCATGGCCTCCGGCATGCGCCTGGACCTGGGCCTGATCGCCCCCAGCGAGGCCGGCGTCGAGATTCCCATCTACGATCGCAAGGGGCGCTTCCACCAGGAAATCTGTCGGCTGCGAACCGTACCCAGCAAGATTGACAGCCCCCGCCGCGGTATTGCGGCACTGCCCGCCAACCCGGTGCCGGCGCCGGACCTTGCCCGCGCCGAGGTGCACCGTTTTGTGTTCGAGTGGGCGGGCGCGCTGTCACCAACCCTGGCAGACGGCAGCAGCGACCGCGCCTTCTGGACCATCAACCGCCGCGGCTGGGAAGGGATCAGTGCCGGTCAGCTGCCGGCGCCGTTGGCGGAGCTGGAGCTGGGCAAGAGCTATATCTTTGAGCTGCACAACGCTACCCCGCACAGCCACCCCATCCACCTGCACGGGCTGATCTTCACCGTGCTGGAGTCGGACCAGCGCGAGATCACCCCGTTCCAGTCCGACACGATTCTGTTGCAGAAAAACGAGCGCGCCAAGATCGCCTTCGTCGCCGACAACCCGGGGCGCTGGATGTACCACTGCCATGTGATCGAGCATATGAAGACGGGACTGATGGGCTATATCACCGTTAGCTAAGTGCACACCGAGGTTACGCCATCGCGAGGAGCGCTTTTTGCGACGTGGCGATCTCTGCGGGATGGCACCTTGCCTGCTAGAGATTGCCGCGTCGCCTGTGGCTCCTCGCAATGACGGGGGAAACAAGTTGCTTTGTGCATACTCCGTCATCGCGAGGAGCGCTTTTTGCGACGTGGCGATCTCCGCGGGGTGGCGCCTTGCCTGATCGAGATTGCCGCGTCGCC
>JBFHRT010000488.1:0-2399 GCA_041591575.1 Spongiibacteraceae bacterium | reverse complement strand
GGCCCCTTGAGCACCTCCACCGATTTCACATCCACCATGTCGCCCAGGCCGAGACCTGAGCGCGAGCGGAAGGCGCCGTCGACCATCAGCGCGGTATCGGGTTCGAAGGTGGGAATATTGCCCTCGTTGCCGATTCGGCGGATGCGAAAACTGGTGTTGAGCGGCGAGGAATTGGAGGTGACGATCAGCGAGGGCACCTGCGCGGATATATCGGCCACGTCGCGAAAACCGGTATTGGCCAAATCGTCGCCGGCAATGGCGCTGACCGCCACCGGCACGTCCTGCAGGCTCTCCGCGCGCTTCTGCGCCGTCACCACCACTTCCTCCAGCACCGGGGTTTGTGCGTGCAGCAGCGGCGAAAAACACAGCAGGCCCAGAGTGGCCGCCGGCAGCAGGCGGCGCGCCACGCGAAAACCGATGGATGCCGATGCGGCCGGGACATCGCCACTGCGGCAGCGCTGATCTTGGCAAGAAAACTGACTCATTACATTACTCCTTCCTACACCGGGGCCTGTCGATGCACGACTCCTCAAACGGGGATGGCGGGGCCGTCAGCCCTGCACCGAGACTGTCCCGGACAGTCGATTCAGTATCGACGTTACGCGAAGGCCACAGCGCGAGATTGACGGAAGCCGTTAGAAACTTGACCAATTACGCAATAACGACGACCGGTTCGACGCGCCCCGGCCGCGGCCGGCTGCCATCAGCGAGTCTCCGCGGCTGCGCAGTCGTCCTCTCCCCCGGCGTCCCACCCGCGGCCTTGCCACTGCCCAGGCGAGGCCGCGCTCACGGGTGCGTATCGGGGTAGCTGAAACAGCGGGAACAGGAGATAACAGTGATCGCTTTCGGGGAAGCTAAACAACTTCGGCAACGAAGCTGACAAACGGTGTAAGGGTGGAAAAACGGCTGGCGGGCAGCCTCAATCCTGGCGATGTTGCTTGCGGAATTCCCGCGGACTGAGACCGGTGCGCTTGCTGAAAAAGCGCGAGAACACACTGGTTTCGGAAAACTGCAGCAGCTCGGCAATTTCAGCAATCGACAGGTCGGACGTGAGCAGGTATTTGCGGGCGAGGCTTTCGCGGACGCTGTCGAGAATGCCCTGGTAGTTGCTGCCGCTGCCCGCCAGTTTATGCTGCAGCGTACGCACGCTGACACCCAGCGCGTCGGCGACGACCTCGGCGCCACAGTATTCGACACCGATCAGGTTACGGATCACCAATTCCACGCGCGTGGGAAAGCTCTCGCGCACCGTGCGTTGGCGACGGTGCAACTCTCGCTGCAGCACCCCGTGCAAATGATCCGACGTCTGCAGCGGCAGCTGCAGGGTCTCGCGGTCAATCAGCAGGGCATTGCGATCCTGATTAAATTGCAGGGAGTGGCCAAATTCGCGCTGGTGGCGATTGAGACTGGCGGGAGCCGCGTGCCGAAACTGCACGTAGACCGGCATCCACTTGGCGCCGGCGTGGGCGCGCACTTCGCGGCACAGCAGGGCAAAGGCCAGCTCGATGATCTGCACTTCGCCAACGGCATCGCTGCTGACGGTGTCGTAGCAATAGGCGACGCCGGCCGCCTCCGGTACCGGCCGCAGCACAATGGCATTGCTGTGCAAGCGCATGGCCTCGCCGATATTCTTTAAGGCTTCTTCCAGGTTGGCGGCTCGTCGCGCCAATAGCCATACCGAGCCGAGCACCTCCAGCCCCTGGTAATTGGCCATCTCCATGCCGAAGTAGCGGTCGCCGCAGGCGTTGGCGGCCAGCTCGAAGAACTGCCGTACCACCTCGGCGTCCAGAACCAGATCCGGATCGGTCAGGGCCGCTACTTCCAGGCCGGCGCTGCTCGCCACCGCCGCCGGATCAACGCCGTAGCGCAGAATCAGGTCGGCAACGCCAGCCAGCGCTGTACTGGAAACCGTTTTCAAACGACTCGCCCCACCATTTCGTAATGGGACAATTATTCAATACGCCATTCGGTAATACCAGTGTGATGCCACACGGCACACTTTCGGCTGATGTTGCTGACAGCGCCGACACAACGGCAGTGGCGATAGCGCTCAGCCTGCTTGGCCTGTGTGGCGCTGGTCGCTGGCGATAGGTGCGCAGGCATTCCGATACTCGGTGTCCAGCGCCGCACCGGCATCGCCCCGGCCCAGCGTGAAATAAAACGCCGCCCCCTGCCCCGGCTCCGAATCGGCCCAGATGCGGCCGCCGTGCCGGTCAATGATGCGTGCGACGGTGGCCAAGCCGATGCCACTGCCGGGGAACTGCTGGCTCGAATGCAGCCGCTGAAAGGCCTGAAACAGCTTGTCGGCAAATGCCATGTCGAAACCGACGCCGTTGTCGCGCACGTAGTACACGGTGTCGACACCAGCAACACAGCGACCCACCTCCACTCGTGGCTGT
>JBFHRT010000487.1:0-2400 GCA_041591575.1 Spongiibacteraceae bacterium | reverse complement strand
GTCACCCCATTTCGAAATTAAAGACGCCAAAGCGGTAATAGACTGGGCCACTACCAACCTCAACCTACTGGAAGATGCGCCAGGAGATCCTCGGGTCGGCCTGATCGGAGGCAGCTATGGCGGTGCCTTCCAGCTGATGCTGGCCGCCGAGGACAGCCGCGTTGATGCCATCGTGCCGGCCACCACCTGGCACAGTCTCGCCCAGTCACTGGCCCCCAACGGCGTGTTGAAGAAAGCCTGGCTGCTCACAATCTGCCTGGTCGCCGAGCGCGATCACGCTGAACTGTCGATGCAAATTGCCAGCGCCTGTGATGAGGTGACCACGCCAAGCTCGCGCGAGCTGGGTGACACACCCGTGGCCGAAAATTTGTTTTTTCGCAACGGTCTCTCGCACTACACCGATCGGCCTGGCTTCACAATGCCTGCGGTGAACGCACTGATTGTGCAGGGCAACCGCGACACCCTGTTCAATCAAAACGAGGCCGACGCCCTATTTCGCGAGCTCGGCACCGGCGGCGGTGCCGTCCACCTGCTGATGAACGAGTCCGGGCACAGCCTGCGCGAACTGCGCCATGGCCCTGGCTCCCAGGGCCCGCAAGGAATGCCCTATTGCGGCAGCATTGCCATCGGTGAGGCGATGACGAACTGGCTGCAGGCCAGGCTGATGGACAAACCTGACCCTGGACTGCCGCCAATCTGCCTGGCGCTGGACAATGAGCAGGCCATCCCGCTGTCATCCATACCGCGCGGCAAGGAGCAATATCGCGTAACCTTCGCGGGCGCCATGGTCAATGGCAGCAGTGAAAACAACGACCGCAGCGCCGCCGATGAAGCGCTGTTTTTCCCCCTGCCAGGCAGCCCCATCGCCGAACCCGGGCTGGTGGTCGCTGGCATTCCGGTAGCGAGACTGACAGTTACCGCGGCGACCTCCAACAGCGACCCGACTCCGACCACGGGGCCTAATGCTGCCGGCGTGTTCGTCGGTATTGGTATTCGTCGAAACAACCGACTGTTCCTGGTCGACGACCAGGTGCAGCCACTACTTTCAACGGATATGCGAACCGGCCTGCTGCCACAGGCGGTTGAGTTGGTAGGAGTAGGCGAGGCCTTGGAAGTAGGCGACGAGGTCGGCGTGTTGCTTTTCGGCCGCCACGACCTCTACGAAAACCATCTGTACGACGGCCCCGAGGCAGGCAGCAACTGGCTCAACAATGAAGCCGTCGTCAGCGGCAGCGTCGACCTGCCCATCTTCAGACCGGCAGCCATCGACCGCCGCTGAACATCATCAGCGGCGCAGGCGCTCGACAGGCTCTGCAGCGGCCTCGGCCGGCTCCAGCAGAACCACGCGATTAAACAGGTGGTGGGCGGCGGTATGCTCGGTGAGCGCATCGGCAGCCAGCAGGATGGCGCCCGCGGTCCAGGTGGGCTTTTCGTCCGGCCACAGCAGGTCTTCGGCAAACTGGTAGCCGGTCCAGTACTCGCCGCTCTTCAGCCGCCACTGGTGCAGCCAGCTGTAGACCGTGACCGCGCGGGCGTGGTCGCCGGCGGCCAGCAGCGCCATGGTCAACTCGCAGGATTCGGCCACGGTCACCCAGGGCTGGTCGGAGACGCAGCGACAACCCATGTCACGCTCGACAAACTCGTCCCAGCGTTTCTGCAAGTGGGCCTTGGCCCTGGACGGCGCAATGGCGCCGGTCAGCACCGGGTAGAACCAGTCCATGGAGTAGCGCGCCTTGCTCTCCCAGGTGCGGTCGAAGCGCTCGGGCTTGTGGCGCAGCGCCTCGCCCAGGGCCTCCCGGGCCACCAGCCACTGCGGGCGCTCCTCACCCAGGGTCACCGCGATATTGTGGGCGCACTCCAGACTCTTGTAGATGGAGCTGCAGCCGGTGACCAGGGCGTCCTCCATGGGCTCACCATCGGTGTTCACCGCCCAGTTGATGTCGCCGTGCTCGCTCTGCTGAGCCAGCACAAACGCGATGGCGCGCTGCACCGTGGGCCACAGCTCACCCAGGAAGCCTTGGTCGCCGGTAATCAGGTAGTGATGCCAGACACCGGTGGCCACATAGGCGACGAAGTTGGTCTCGCGGCGCTCACGGTTGTCAATCTGGCCATTTTTGTAGGCAGCCCACCAGCTGCCGTCCTCCAGCTGGTTTTCCGCCAGCCAGCGGTAGGCGCGCTCGGCGGCCTCAAACTCACCGCCGATGCTCAGCCCCATCGCCGCCTCGACATGGTCCCAGGGGTCAGCGTGCCCGCCCTCGAACCAGGGGATCAGCCCATCAGGGCGCTGCACGGCGCGGATAAAATCCACGGTTTCACGGAAAAATTCCTGTGGAAACAGCCCCTTGCCGAGGATCAGCCCGCTCATGAGGCAGCCTCCTTGCGGAAGTACAGCACCACGCT
>JBFHRT010000486.1:0-2402 GCA_041591575.1 Spongiibacteraceae bacterium | reverse complement strand
CAGCTGGGCTGGCAACTGCGTTTCGATCGCTACCGCTCCCGCGATTCCAGCGCCACCCCCCAGCTGCTGGAGCTCAATGGCGCCGCCCTGCGGGTAAAACTGCTGGTGCGGCAATGGCAGGCAGCGCCGACGGGCTGCGCCAAGCTGCTGGCGGAGGGCCTTTGATGAGCGCCCTGATACTACCGGCCCCCGCCAAGCTCAACCTGTTTCTCAATATCACCGGCCGCCGCGCCGACGGCTACCACGAGCTGCAGACCCTGTTCCAGCTGCTGGACTACGGCGATACCCTCGAGTTCAGCCCCCGCGACGACGGCCTGCTGACGCTGTCGCCGGCGCTGCCCGGCGTCGCCGCCGAGGACAACCTGGTGCTGCGTGCGGCGCGGGCACTGCAGGCGCGCTCGGCGCCGGGCTGCGGTGCCGACATCACCCTGCACAAGCGCCTGCCCATGGGCGGTGGCATCGGCGGCGGCAGCTCGGATGCCGCCACTGCCCTGCTGGGCCTCAATCATCTGTGGAAAACGGGGCTGGACCTGGAGCAACTGGCCGCTATCGGCCTGACACTGGGCGCCGACGTGCCGGTATTTGTGCATGGCCGCACCGCCTGGGCGGAGGGCGTGGGCGAGCAACTGCAACCGGTCTCCACCGACGAATGCTGGTATTTGGTAGCCATTCCGCCCTGTTCGGTGTCCACCGCAGAAATTTTTTCCCATCGGGAATTGACACGCCACAACTCACCCATCAAAATAGCGGCCTTTCTTGAGGGGGGTGCCGGAAACACCTGCGAACCAGTGGTTCGAAAGTTGTATCCGGAAGTGGATTCAGCCCTGAATTGGCTAAGCCAATTCGCCCCAGCTCAACTGACGGGCACCGGCTGTTGTCTCTTTGCAAAATTTGCAGAAGAAGCCAGCGCTCGCGATGCGCTAGAGCAACGGCCATCGCAACTACAGGGTTTTATCGCCAGAGGGGTAAACCACTCCCCGCTGCACAAGGCCCTGAACCTGATGTAACATCGGGCACTTTTATTGGGGTGTCGCCAAGCGGCAAGGCACTGGGTTTTGATCCCAGCATTCGTAGGTTCGAATCCTACCACCCCAGCCATATTTACAGCGGCCGCTAACGCGGTCGCCCAGCCGGGCGGCTACGATCACCAGCGCCGCCCCGGCCGTTTTCCGAGGCCAACCCGGAAACATACCACTCCTATCGCCTACAGCACCCGAATCGACCAGAAAGACAGGACCCCGCATCGTGCCGAAGATGATGATCTTTACCGGGAACGCCAACCCGGAACTCGCGCGCAAAGTCGTAGAGCATCTGCATATTCCTCTCGGCGACGCCACGGTCGGTCAGTTCAGCGACGGCGAAGTGATGGTCGAAATCAATGAAAACGTGCGCGGCGCCGACGTTTTCATCCTGCAGCCCACCTGCGCCCCCACCAATGACAACCTGATGGAACTGGTGGTCATGGCCGACGCCCTGCGCCGCGCCTCAGCCGGCCGCATCACCGCCGTGGTGCCCTACTTCGGCTACGCCCGCCAGGATCGCCGCGTGCGCTCCCAGCGCGTACCCATCAGCGCCAAGGTGGTGGCCGACTTTCTGAGCAGCGTCGGCATCGACCGCGTGCTCACCGTAGACCTGCACGCCGAACAGATTCAGGGCTTCTTCTCCGTGCCGGTGGACAACATCTACGGCTCGCCAGTGCTGCTGGACGACATCTCCCAGCAGCAGTACGAAAACCTGGTGGTGGTATCGCCTGACATCGGCGGTGTGGTGCGCGCCCGCGCCATTGCCAAGCAGGTGAACGACGCTGACCTGGCCATCATCGACAAGCGCCGCCCCAAGGCCAACGAGACCCAGGTCATGCACCTGATCGGCGAAGTCGAAGGTCGCACCTGTGTCATGGTGGACGACATGGTCGACACCGCCGGCACCCTGTGCAAGGCCGCCGCCGCACTGAAAGATCACGGCGCCGCCAAAGTGGTAGCCTACTGTACCCACCCGGTACTGTCCGGCAAGGCCATCGACAACATTGAGAATTCACAGCTGGACGAACTGGTGGTCACCGACACCATCCCGCTCAGCGAGCGCGCCCGCAGCAGCAAGCGCATCCGTCAGCTGTCGCTGGCCAACCTGCTGGCCGAGTCGATCCGCCGCGTCAGCAACGAGGAATCGATCAGCGCGCTGTTCCGCTAAGCGCGCCGCATACTGAACCACTAACCCGCCGCGCAACGCCGGTCGCAGGCAGCGCGGCGACCCATACGCCTTCGGCACATGCCGGGGGCGTCATTCGCTTACAGGAGACAAACCATGAGCGATTTCAAACTGAGCGCAAAACTGCGCCAAGATGCAGGGAAAGGTGCGAGCCGCCGCCTGCGTCGCCTGGCAGGTGAAGTTCCGGCCATCGT
>JBFHRT010000485.1:0-2403 GCA_041591575.1 Spongiibacteraceae bacterium | reverse complement strand
GCCGGTGCTAACGGGTGGCACCTTGCCGGGTGGAGATTGCCGCGTCGCCTTCGGCTCCTTAGCATGGCCCGCGAAGCGCAGTGGCCACGCAATGACGGAGGAGGTGGTCAGCATTGGAGATAGCCCGTCATCGCGAGGCGCGTTAACGCGCCGTGGCGATCTCATGGGGCGGCACCGTGCTGGGTTGAACCTAAGGTGCGACTTCAGTCGCACACAATGCCGCCGCTGTGAATGTGCGGCTGAAGCCGCAGCTACCCGTCTGGGGAGTTACCAGGCCTGGAACAGCGTCGGCAGCAACACAAAAAAGCCCACGGTGCAGCCGATGGCCAGGGCGCCGTAGCCCATAAAACGCCAGCGGTAGCCCTTGGCCAGCCTCTTCGGGTCGCTGGTGGCGATCAGGAAGGGCTGGCGGCGGCTGGGGGAGTAGCTGAGCACGTGCACCGGGCTGTGGTCGTAGTTTTCGCGCACCTCGCGGTAGGCGGTCAACTCGGCCTGGTTGCGCACGTGTTGCCATTCCTTGAGGTCGACCTCGCCGTCGCCGTTGCGGTCGAAGCGCGTGACCAGGGCGTCGTAATCCTGCTTCCATTGATTGAGCAGCTCGCCGGCGCGCTTGCGGGTCTGCTCCTTGACGCTGGGCGGGTGCAGGCTCTGGAACTGGCCGATGCAGTAGAGCAGGTCGCCGTCGTGCAGGCGCTCTTCGGTGTAGCGGTAACGGCGGTTGAACAGGCCGCCGTCGACGGTGCTGGTGGGCAGGCGGCTGCCGCCGTACCAGACCTGGCGGCGGTGAGTGGTGACCTCGGCGCGGTCGGGGTGGATGTAGCAGCGGCCACTACCGTCGTCCAGCTGGAAGGGGCGGCTGCTGGCCCCCTTCTCGATGGTGCGCCAGTGGCTGCTCTTGCCGCTGGATTCGTATTTCTCGATGCGGTAGCTGTACCACAGGCAGGTGTTGCCAGTGAGCTTACCCAGCACCGGCCCATCGTCGCCCTCGCCGGCGCTGCCGGTGAGTTCCACATAGCCCTGATGGGCGGAGCGGATCTTGGAGGTGGGGGTGTCCTCGATGGTGCGCGCCTTGATCAGGTTGCGAAAGCTGGCGAACCAGCCGGCGCCACCTGCTGCGCCAGCCACCAGGGTGACCATCAGCAGGTCAAAAAATTCTTCTGACATACCGGGTTCAGCTAAACAGCGACTTCATGTCCACGTCGGTGAGTTCTTCCTCGCGAAACTCCAGCAGCTCGAAGCGGCCGAAGTTGAACATGCGCGCCAGGATCACGTCCGGAAACTGCTCGATGCGGATGTTGTTGTTGTTCACCGCCTCGTTGTAGACCTCGCGGCGGTCGGCGATGGCGTTTTCCAGCCCGGTGATGCGCTGCTGCAGGTGGGTGAAGGATTGGTCGGCCTTCAGCTCGGGGTAGTTTTCCGCCAGTGCGAACAGCTGGCCGAGGCCGCTGCGCAGCAGGGTTTCGGCCTCACCCAGGTCGTGCATGTCGCCCTTGGCCTGGGCGCTGGCCACCAGGCTGCGGGCCTTGATCACCTTCTCCAGGGTCTCCTGCTCGTAGCCCATGTAGCGCTTGCAGGTCTCCACCAGCTTGGGCAGCTCGTCGTGACGCTGCTTGAGCAGCACGTCGATATTGGCCAGATGCTTGGACACATTGTGCTTGAGGGTGACCAGGCCGTTGTAGATGGCGACCGCGTAGAAGGCGATGAAGGCGAGCAGGGCGAGGGTGACGATGGTGCCGATTTCCATGGGATTACCTGTTGTGTTTTTTATGGCAGCGCACAGTATCCCCGGGCTATTTGGGCAGGTCAACGCGCGCGGGTGGTGAGCGTGAGCGGTGTCCGCAAAAATAAAAACGCCGCGCAGAGTCGGCGTTGGTAGCGAGACATGTGGGCGCGAGCGGAGGGAGATTGCTTCGCTGCGCTCGCAATGACGGGGGTTGAAGCCCGCCGCGGGTAGTCGCCGCGGCAGGTTCTCGGCTTACAGCCAGCGGTAGCTGCCGGTCAGGCCGATGGTGAGTGGGTCAATGACCTGGATTTCGCGGTAGCCGTTGGCGTCGGTGACGCTGACGTCGGTTTTGGCGACGCGATCAAACACGTTCTTGGCCCACAGGCTGACTTCCCAGCCGGCATCGGTGGCGCGTAGTCCGGTGAACAGGTCGGTGGTGCCGAAGCCGCCCAGTCGCTCGCCGGTGTCGAGGTCGCTGCGGAAACTCTCGGCCTTGACCAGGCCGCGCACAAACCACTCCGCCGACAGGCTGCTGACTGGCAGGAAGTACTCGCTGCTGACCACCGCCGACCAGTTGGGGGCGTTGCTGGCGCGCTCGCCACTGCGGTCACAGCTGTTGTAGGGGGCGGTGAAGGGCGAGTCGGTGCAGGGGCCGTCCTTGAAGTCGTCAAACTTGACGT
>JBFHRT010000484.1:0-2406 GCA_041591575.1 Spongiibacteraceae bacterium | reverse complement strand
GAACCCGACACGCAGTTTATTGCCCAGGCCAACAACGCCGCCTGCCAGCGCGACGACGAGCGCATCGCCAAGGTGCGCACCAGCCAGGCCTATATCTGGTTCCAGCGCACGCTGGATACCGCCGCCAAAGTGGCGGCCGAGCACCCGGAATACTTTATCCAGGACCAGCCGGTGGCGGATATTGTGGTGGACGACAGCCACCGCTTCGAACTGGGTGGGCTGGAGTTTGCGCTGTACCACGTGCCCGGCGGCGAGACTGTCGACAGCCTGGTGGTGCATCTGCCCCAGCACGGCATCGTGTTCAGCGGCAACACCTTCGGCCCGCTGTTTCCCCACTTCCCCAACTTCAACACCATTCGCGGTGACCGCTACCGCTTTGCCGAGCCCTACCTGGCGGCGGTGGCGCGGGTGCGCGCGCTGGCCCCCGAGCTACTGATCACCGGCCATTTCGAGCCGGTGGCCGGTGCCGGGCTGATCGACAGCTGCCTGGCGCGGCTGGCGCAGGCGGTGGACTATGTGCACCGCGAGACCCTGGCGGGCATGAATGCCGGCGAGGATATCGACAGCCTGGTGCGCCGTATCCAATTGCCGGAGGAGCTGTACGTGGGCCAGGGCTACGGCAAGGTCAGCTGGGCGGTGCGCACCTTCTGGGAGAGCTATATGGGCTGGTTCACCGCCCGCTCCACCACCGAGCTCTACCCCACCCGCTGGCATGAGCTCGGCGCCGATTTGCTGGAGCTGTGCGGCGCCGAGGCGCTGCTGATGCGCGGCCGCGCGCGGCTGGATGGCAATGATCCGGAAAAGGCGCTGTACTTTGCTGAGCTGGTGCTGGCTGCCGAGCCCGCTCATGCCGATGCTCTGCGCCTGAGCCTGGAGGCCCACCGCGCGCTGCGCGCGCGCATGAGCGAGCCCAATTTTTGGGAGGGCGGCTGGCTGGACCAGCAGATCCGCCAGTTGCAGGCGGATCTGCTGGCGCAGGAGGTGACGGAATGAGCCGCGAGATCCATATCGACGACCTGCGCCAGCCTCGGCATACCCCCGAGCAGCGCGAGGCGCTGGACTGGGTCGAAAGCCAGACGGTGGCGTTCAGCCGCGACAGCCTGCTGGCCGAGGCGCGCGAGCGCACCGGGCTCAGCGATTTCGGTGCGGAAGACTTCATTGAGCGGCTGGACCGGCTGGTGGACGAGTGGGGTGGCGACGACGGTCTCAGCAATCTCGGCCGCCTCAGCCTGCGCAACAAGCTGGTGCAGCACCTCAGCAGCCGCCTGCTGATCGAGGAGGAGTTCCGGCGCCACCCGGAAATCCACGATATCCCCATCGAGCGCCCAATCATCGTCGCCGGCCTGCCCCGCTCCGGCACCACCCACCTGCTCAACCTGATGGCGGCGGACTCGCGGCTGCGCTCGCTGCCGCTGTGGGAGAGCTACGAACCGCTGCCGCTGCCGGGCGAGGCGGCCAGCGGCGGCCGCGACGACCCGCGCTACGCGCGCTGCGAGCAGGCCTGGCAGATGATGCAGGCGATGACCCCGCACCTGGCGGCCATGCACCCGATGAACCCCGATCACATCCACGAAGAACTGGAGCTGATGGGGCCCAACATCGCCTCCTACAACTACGAGTGGCTGTCGCCCTGCCCGCGCTGGCGCGACGCCTACTACGCCGAGGACCAGACGCCCCACTACCAGTACATGAAAAAGGTGCTGCGGCTGCTGCTGTGGCGCCAGGGCCCGAAGCGGCCGCGGCGCTGGGTGCTCAAATGCCCCCAGCACCTGGAACAGCTGACGGTGTTGCGGGAGGTGTTTCCCGACGCCACCGTGGCCATCACCCACCGCGACCCGGTGGCGGTGATCCAGTCGGCGGTGACCATGCTCGCCTACGGTCAGCGCATGAACCGCCACGCGGTGGAGGCCGATGCGCTGATCGCCTACTGGAGCGATCGCGTCGAGCACCTGCTGCGCGCCTGTGTGCGCGATCGCAGCCTGTGGCCGGACGAGCAGAGCATCGACGTGCCCTTCCACCGTTTTATGGCCAACGACCTGGCCATGGTGGGGCGCATCTACGTGCGCGCGGATTTGGAGCTAACCGACAATGCCCGCGCCGAGCTGCAGGCCTATGGCGATGCCCACCCGCGCGGCAAGGACGGGCGGGTGATCTACCAGCTGGAGCGGGACTTCGGTGTCAGCCCGGCGGCGCTGCGCGAGCGCTTCCAGTTTTACTTTGATGCCTTCGACGTTCGCGCCGAAGTGTAGGCCGGTATAAGGCCGCAGGGCGTTGCCGGTAGAACCATTCAGTGAAGGAGCGAACATGGCAGCAACAACCATGCCCCAGGTGAACATCACCGGTATCGACCGGGTCGCGATCAAGCAGGTGCCGGTGCCCGCGGCGGGCGCTGACGACGTGCTGGTG
>JBFHRT010000483.1:0-2420 GCA_041591575.1 Spongiibacteraceae bacterium | reverse complement strand
CGGCTACTTTCGCCACCAACAATTCGGCCTGATCGACAACAAACATCCGCGCCAGCAGATTGCCCAGCTGGAGGGTGTTGGTGCCCGCGCCTACGCCGCTCAGCAAAACGCCTGGGAAGCGCTGCTGGTTTTTGCCGCCGCGCTGTTCGTGGCCAATGCCGCCGGGGTGCCGGCAGAGAAGACCGCCACGCTGTCGGTGATATTTGTGATCGCGCGGATTCTGCATGCGGTGCTTTACCTCGCCAACCTGGACGCACTGCGATCGCTGGCGTTCCTGCTGGGCTGGGGCAGCGCCATCTGCCTGTTTGTGATGGGCGCCTGAGCCACCGTGACCGAATTGCGATTCAGTCGCGGTTCAGCGAAGCCGTGTTAGTTTGACGCTATAGCGGCAGTGGGTAGCGTCATTGCGAAGTAGTTGCCAATGCGAAAAAAATCACAGCAATGAGGCTTCACACGCAGACAATGGCTGCGCATACTCTCTACAATCTGTTCACGGCATTAGGCCTGAATAAATGAACCATCATGGGGGAACAACAATGAAACTGCTCTCAATGGCACAGACGCGCATGGCGCTGCTGGCGACCGTCATCGTAGCTGCCGGCTGCAGCATCGATCCGTACACCGGGGAAGAAAAAACCAGCAACACTGCCAAGGGCGCGGGCATTGGCGCCGTAGCCGGCGCGGTGCTGGGCGCGGCCGTGTCCAGCGACAAAGACCGCAAGAAGGGCGCGCTGCAGGGCGCCGTGGCTGGCGCTGCTGTCGGCGGTGGTGTCGGCTACTACCAGGATCGCCAGGAAGCCATGCTGCGCCAGCGTCTGGAAGCCTCCGGCGTGCGCGTACAGCGCGTGGGCGACACCATCAAGTTGATCATGCCCGGCAACATCACCTTCGACACCAACAGCAGCCGCGTACAGGGCGGTTTCTACCCGGTGCTGGACAGCGTGGTGGAAGTGGTCAAGGAATTCGACAAGACCCTGATGCAGATCACCGGCTACACCGACTCCACCGGCAGCTTCGAGTACAACCAGAAGCTGTCTGAAGAGCGTGCCGGCAGTGTTGCCCGCTACTTCATGGGTGCCGGCGTGGCTTCCGGTCGTATCCGCACCGCCGGTTACGGCCCGCGCGACCCCATCGCCAGCAACGATTCTGCCAGCGGTCGCGCCCAGAACCGCCGTGTGGAAATCGACCTGTTGCCGATGTAACACCCGCGAGCTGTCTGAAAAGCCGCCTGCAGTCTGGCGGCTTTTTTATGCGCACCCGTTTTTCGAACAATATTTGTTGAGTGGCCGCCGTCGGCGGCGCGGTGTTTGAAGTGGAAAGTGAGGAGTGACAATGAAACAAATACTGACACTAGTGCTGGCACTGGCTCTCAGCGGTTGCGCCATGTTTCGTGATCTGGCGGAACCGGAAGTGGAACTCACCTCCATCAGCGTGGCGCCGGCGTCGGGCTTCACCCAGCTGCTGCAGGTAGGCGTGCGCGTGCGCAATCCCAACGCCTTTGCGCTGAAGCTGGCGAACATGGATTACCGCATCTTCCTGGAGGGAGCTGAACTGGCGCGCGGCAATTACCGCGATGTGCTGGAGGTCGCCGCCTACGACAGTAGTGAGTTCACCGTGCCGGTGGAGCTCAACCTGCTGAGCGGTTTCAGCCTGATTCAGAAATTGATCAACAATCCCCAAAACGAGCTGGAATACCGGCTGCGGGTGGATGCCAATGTCACCACCATGGGTATTGGTCGGATCAGTGTGGTCAAGTCGGAAAAGATTCAGCTGACGCACTAGCGGATCTGGAGCGACGCGCCGGCCGGCGATGATTTCGCTGGGAGCGTTGCACAGGCTGTTACTCCAAACGCGATTCTGAAACCCCGTCTCCCCAGACGCGCTGTTTACGACCTGGGGTCCAGGTGTTGGGGAGTTGTGGTTCGCGCTCGTGTTGGCGCGTGCCGCGAGCGCTGAGGCCCGTGACCTGGACTCCGGCTTTCGCCGGAGTGACTCGGTAGAAAATGCCGAGCGCGGGGCTTTGCCTCAGGTGCAACTCGGATTCACCGTTGCCCGAGGTTCTACTTTTAAGTCCGCGCCATCTTAGTCGCGATTCGGAAATCCCGTCACCCCAGACGCGCTGTTTGCGATCTGGGGTCCAGGTGCTCGGGAGTTGTGGTTCGCGCTCGTGTTGGCGCGTGCCGCGAGCGCTGAGGCCCGTGGCCTAGACTCCGGCTTTCGCCGGAGTGACTCGCTAGAAAACGAGACGCGCGGGCACTGGTCGCTCCGGCATCCGTACCGCCGGGTAAAGGCCCTAGGCGGTCTGCGCCTCGGCGCTGACAATGTCCACGCCGTCCAGCGTGTCGTGCAGGGCCAGCAGCTGCTGGGTGAGCTTGTGCGAAGGCGCCATATGGATCAGAGGCTGCTGCCGGGTGCGCGAT
>JBFHRT010000482.1:0-2422 GCA_041591575.1 Spongiibacteraceae bacterium | reverse complement strand
GTCACGCCGGTGGTTGCGCTGACCGCCTTCTATCCCGCCGAAGATTATCACCAGGATTTCTATATCAAGAATCCCAAGCGCTACAAAGTCTATCGCTGGGGCTGTGGCCGCGACCGGCGGCTGCAGGCGTTGTGGGGCGAGCGCCGGCGGCTGGAGTTGTTTGTGCCCGCGTCGAAGCCCTAGTCACCGAAAAACCGAGTCATTGCGAGGAGCCGCAGGCGACGCGGCAATCTCGTCACGCGTGGCAGTGAGCTGAGGGAGATCGCCACGTCGCAAAAAGCGCTCCTCGCGATGACGAGGGAATCGCTGTTGCCACTCCATCCACCGGCACCGTCAATGCGAGTCGCCGCAGGTGACGCGGCAATCTCCTGCTGCTTGGCAGTGACTTGCAGGGCATCGCCACGTCGCGTAGCGCGGTCTTGGTGGTGCTTGTGCGGCTGAAGCCGCACCTACAGGGGGCTCAGCCGTGCCGTATGGCAGTGCGCTGGTGGAATTAGCCGCGTCGCAGAAAGCGCTAGCGGAAATATGCTCCTGCAATTTCCGCACTTCCGCCATCCATGGCGGTCGTCGCGATGACGGGGTGTTACAACCAAAGCTCCAATTACCGGCTCCGTCATTGCGAGTCGCCGCAGGCGACGCGGCAATCTCGTGCCGTTTTCCAGTGAGTTGGTGTAGACCACCCTCTCGCACGGCGCAGTGTTGGTGGTGCTTGTGCGACTGAAGCCGCACCTACACGCGTCGCGCGTTCAACCAATCCGTCCGCCCTGTGCCCGCAGCAGCTGCAGAAACTCGCGGCGGGTGCGCGGGCCGCGGGTGGCGAAGTGGGGATCGGGGTGTTCGCGGTAGGCCAGGCGCTGGCGGGCGATGGCGTCGCCGGCGGCGCGGCGCTGCACTTCCTCGGCGGTGATGCGGTAGGGGCGGGTGGCGTTGAGGCCGAAGACCTTCGCGCGCAGTGCCGGGGTGATTTCCGGGTAGCCGTAGCGCTCGCGGTATTCGCGGCTGATCTGAAAGGTGCGAAAGGCCTGGATCTGGTCCTGGGGCGAGCCGTACCAGATGGAGTCGGTGCCCCACAGCACATTGTCGGCCCCCAGGTGAATGAACAGTTTGCCCAGCGTGTGGGCGGCGCTGTTGGGGTCACGCAGTGACAGGTAGCGCCAGGTGCTGCCTAATTCCGCGTAGACGTTGCTGCCGGTGCCGAGGCCGGCGGCCTTGAGCGAATTAATCAGCCCGTCCACTCCCTCCAGGCGCTTGGGGTCCCAGGGGCCTTCCGCCTGGCCCGGCACCCAGCCGGAGTGGTAGATCAGAAAGTTTACGTCCGGGAAGCGGCGGGCAATCGGGCCGATATCGGTGCAGCGCGAATGCGCGTAGGAGCGGCGCCCCAGCGGAATGCCCTTGTGGATGCAGATATTGTTCACCCCCAGCGCGCGGGCGCGCTCGATAAAGGCGATGCCGATGTCGTCGGTGAGGTAGTAGCCGCGGCCGCCCGGTCCCCACTGGGTGTAGGTCTTGAAGGCCGACACCTGATAGGTGTTCACCAGCCGTTCCATATCCTCCAGGTCGCCGGGCTGGTTGGGATTGACGCGGCCGTGCAGCAGCAGCCGGTGACTGCCGTCCATGCGCTCGACGATCTCGCGAGTGGCGGCGGCTTCCTCGATGGTCAGCGGCTCGTCGTCGCGCCGCGAGGGCACAAAGGACAGCACCATCATGTCAGTGTCGGCGTCGAGGAAGACGTCCTTGATGAAGTCGTCGGCGCCGAGGCAGCGCATGTAGTCGCGGCTGAGGAAATCGTGCCCGGCATGGCAGCGGGCGCGGCGCGCTTCGGCCTGGCTGGGCGGCACGTAATGGCCCTGCACGTCGAAGATGAATTCCCGTGCCCCCAGCTGCGCGCTGGCGGCATCGACATCCAGTGCCGCCTCGCCGGCCAGCTCAAAGTGGCCGCCGCGGGCACCGCGGGCGGCGTTGGCGGTGTTGAAGGCGAGCAGGGTGGCGGCGGCGCCGCACAGTGAAACCAGGTAGTCGCGGCGCGACAGGCACAGCCGGCGCGCGCTGGCAGTGGCAGACTCCAGCGCCAGGCGGCGCACGGCGGTCTCGTTGCGGCTGAGGGGAATGGGGACGAATTCGCCGTTGGAGGTGCTGTCCAGCTTGATTGGCAGGCGCAGGCTTTCAGGGTCGTGACGGTAGCGCATGGCGGCGGCGCCTCGTGACGCTGTTTGATTAGCATAGAGGCGCGGGGCAATAGCCGCAATGCGTACCGCGCTTGTGTCCGCCTGCGCGCGAGGAAGCCCAATTGCGGCGCTGGGTAGGGCACCGCGGTGCGCACAGCGCACCCTACAAAGTCGCGGATTGGCGGTTGTGCGGCTGAAGCCGCACGCTCTAATCGCGTCTCGCGTCTCGCGTCTCGCGTCTCGCGTCTCGCGTCTCG
>JBFHRT010000481.1:0-2424 GCA_041591575.1 Spongiibacteraceae bacterium | reverse complement strand
CGTCTACTACGGCCGCTCGGTGATGGCGCGGGCGCCGTTTCTGGATCTGGAGCGGGTGGAAGTACTGCGCGGACCGCAAAATATTCTGATGGGCAAGAATTCCATTGCCGGTGCGGTCAACATCACCACCGCGCGACCGGCCGATGAATTCGGCGGCCATCTCGGCGCCAGCTATGAGCCGGTCAACGGCGAGCGCCTGGTGGATGCCATGGTCACCGGCCCACTGGGTGAGAATTTCGGCTACCGCCTGGCTGGCCGCTGGCGCGAGAGCGATGGCTACATGGAAAACCTCACCCTGGATCGCGACGAGCCGCAGCGCGACGAATACACCCTGCGCCTGAAGCTGAGCTGGGCGGCCCGTGACGATTTCAACGCCCAGCTGAAACTGGAGCACGGCAAATTTGACACCGTCGGCCGCCAGGCCGAGGTGGTGGTGGCCGATCGCTCCGAATCCGATTCCGACCTTTTCGCCGGCCGTACCTACGGCGAGATTCTGGATCGCACCGTGTATCCGGATGCCGGCGCCGGCCTGGTGTTGCCGCCCGCCGTCGCCGCCCAGGTCGGCATACAGCCCGATGGCGCGGTGATCAGCTTCGACCATGACAGTTCCGTGCTGAACAATCACGCCGACCACAAGCGTCATTCCAACCACGAGTACAGCCAGACCGATACCTACAACGTCACGCTCAATCTCGATTACTACCGCGATGGCCATACCTTCACCTCCATCACCGGCTACAGCGCCTACGAGTTCGAGCATCTGTGTGACTGCGACCTGACCGGTGCCGACCTGCTCAGCGCCTTCTTCTTCGAAGACTTCGACCAGTTCAGCCAGGAACTGCGCTGGATCTCGCCGGTGGGCGAGCGCTTCGAGTTCATCGGCGGCCTCTATTACCAGCAGAGTGATTTTTACTTCTTTGACACCATTCTGATCGACAGCGACGTGTTGCCACAGCTGGTCAACGCCGCCGATCTGCTGGAGGGCGGCGGCTTTGGCGATATCGACCCCGACCCTACCGGCAGCGATGCCTTCGAGCAGGCGGGTATCGGCGACGCCGGTAACGCCATTCGCGGCCTGCGCACACCGCGCGATTTCACCAGCGATTCCGAGCTGTGGTCGGCCTTCCTGCAGGGCACCTGGAATGCCAGCGACAGCCTGCGCCTGACGCTGGGTGCGCGTTACACCGATGAGCGCAAGGAGGGCAGCCGCCACACCGAAAACGGCCTGCCCGATGGCAGCATTCAGCCCATTGGCGAGGTGGACACGGTGGTGGCCATGGTGTTCAAGGGCGAGCGCGTTGACCTCAAGGGCGAGCGCCACGAGCGCCACCTGTCGCCGCTGGTCAACCTGCAGTACGACGTCACCCCGGAGATGATGCTCTATGCCAACGCCACCCGCGGTTTCAAGTCTGGCGGCTTCGATGCGCGCTCCAACTCCTCGCCGGAGGCCGAGCTGACCCCGGCCAACCCCAATGCCGCGGTGCCCAACCAGACCGTACTGATCGGCGCTTTCGAATACGAGGAGGAGGAGGCCACCAGCTATGAACTGGGCACCAAGGCCACACTGCTGGAGGGGGCGGCCGAGATCAATGTGGCGTTGTTCTACACCGAGTACGACGACCTGCAGGTATCCATCTTCGACGGCGGTGTCGGCTTCAATGTGGGCAATGCCGCCAGCGCCGTGACCCAGGGCATTGAGATCGACGGCCGTCTGGCCATCAGCGAGCACTTGATCATGGCCGGCGGTCTGTCGCTGCTGGATTTCGAGTTCAAGGAATTCGAGAACGGCGCCTGTAACCAGGGCCAGCAGCCCAACTCTCCCGACGGTATCAACTGTGATTACAGCGGCAAGAGCAACCAGTACGCCGCAGACTGGTCTGCCAATCTGATGTTCAGCTACGAGCGTTTGCTCAGCGACAGCCTGCTGTTCAAGGGCAACCTGGATTTCGTCGCCATCGGCGAGTACAACCCCACCGCCAACCTGGACCCGCGCATGGAGCAGGATGGCTACGTCAAGGTGAACGCCCGCCTGGGCCTGGCTGGCGGCCACGGCGACTGGGAAGTGGCGCTGGTGGGCAAGAACCTGACAGACGAGTATGTGGTCACTTACGCCGCCGACGTGCCGGTTGCCTATTCGGTGACTCAGGCCAAGACCTACTTCGCCCACGCCGAGCCACCGCGCACGGTAGCGCTGCAGCTCAGCCTCAGCTGGTAGTCCTGGCGCCCCCTGTCAATGGCTGGCGCAGGGCCGCAATCTTTTATGTTTTCAGGGGCTTATCATGGCTTCGGTATCTCGGGGATGTATTGCCATTGAACCGAGTGTCCTTCCAGGCTTGCACTACTTTATGCATTAGATTTGCAACCGGCGCACCGTTCCTCGCGGCCCGCCGGTTTTTTTCGCCTATTTATTGGCAGCCCCCGCGG
>JBFHRT010000480.1:0-2425 GCA_041591575.1 Spongiibacteraceae bacterium | reverse complement strand
GTCGAACAGAATGCGCAGCAGCGGCAGCGCCTGCACCGCTTCTAAATTGACGATAGCGCGACGATTGCGCCAGTTGTCCGGGTGCAGCGAACTCAACAGGCCCTGCTCCAGACACTGCTGCACACCCTCCAGCAGCGGCAGCTTGGCCAGCTCCAGCTCCGCTCCCAGCCCCGCCGGGCGCAGCATTTCCAGCAGGTGACCGAGCAGGCCGAAGCCGGTGATATCGGTGCAGCCACCGGCGCCGGCGCTGTGCAGGATGTCGGCGGCCCGGCGCTGGCTGACCTGCATCTGCGCTAGGGCGTTGTCGATCCAGTCGGCGCGGGCCCGGCCCTGGGCGCTGGCTACCAGCAAGGTGCCGCTGCCCAGCGGCTTGGTCAGCAGCAGCGCGTCGCCCGCGCGCAGGCCGCTCTTGGTCAGCAGTTGCGACTCCTCGGCGACACCGTTGACGGTGAGGCCGAAGGCCAGTTCGGCACCCTCGTTGCTGTGGCCGCCCACCAGCGCCGCGCCGGCTTCATCCAGTACCGACAGAGCGCCGGCCAGCAGCTGGCGCAGGCTGTCCTCGACGATGGCCTCGGCGGCGTGGGGGATGGTGCACAGCGCCAGCGCCGAGTGCGGGGTTGCGCCCATGGCGTAGATATCGCCCAGGCAGTGGTTGGCGCCGATGCGCCCCAGCAGCCAGGGATCGTCGATAAACAGGCGGAAGTAGTCCACGCTCTGCAGCCACAGCTTGCCCGGCGGCGGCCGCAGTATGGCCGCGTCCTCGGCGCCGCTGTGGCCCACCACGGCATCGGCGCAGGGGGCGATGGGCAGCTGCGCCAGCACCCGCTCCAGCACCTGGCTGCCCACCTTGGCGCCGCAGCCGCCGCAGCGCATGGCCGCGGCGTGGTCGCTGTCGCCGGGCGTGTCGCCGTGGTTGTGGCTGTTCGTCGCCATCGCCGGTAATTCGTTGAAACGGGCGATAAAGCGGCGGTCGATGGCATCCTTCCAGCGCCAGGCCCAGCGGCCGGCGGCGGCCAGCGCGCCGCGTGAAGCCACCGCCTGCTTGTCGCCGGTGGAGATCAGGCTGAGAAAGCGCCGCTGCGGGCGGTAGCGTTTCAGCGGCCGGTCGCTCAGCGCGCGCTGCAGGTTGTCGGCCAGTACCGGCCCCTGGCGCACGGCGTAGACCCCGCTCTTGGCCAGCGGCCAGTCCACCGTGGCGGCGCAGTCGCCGGCGGCAAACACTT
This sequence comes from Spongiibacteraceae bacterium, assembly GCA_041591575.1. Classification (GTDB taxonomy): domain Bacteria; phylum Pseudomonadota; class Gammaproteobacteria; order Pseudomonadales; family Spongiibacteraceae; genus JBFHRT01. The sequence continues at coordinate 1,202 of JBFHRT010000480.1, read as the reverse complement.
CTGGGTGTGACAGGCTCTGCAGGCTGGCATTCACCTGGATAAAGCCGCCGCCATCGCAAGCGAGGCCGGCGGCCGCAGGCCAGGGCTGGGCGCCGGCGGGCAGCGCCCACACGGTAAAATCGCTGGCAATGGACTCACCATTGGCCAGCTGCAGGGCGCCACCCTCCGTACCACTTTCGGTACCAATAACGGCGCTGCCGCAATGCAGGGCGATGCCGCGCTCGCGGCACAGGCGGTTGAAGTGGCCGCGCACCCGCGGGTTGTGACTGGGCAGCAGTTCGGCCTCATCGGTCACCAGCTGGAACTGCACCGCGGCGGGCACCTGCAGCGCGCGCAGGCGCTGCTGCATACCCAGGCACACTTCCACCCCGGCGGCGCCGCCGCCGACTACCGAAATCGTGAACTCGCCGTGGTGCTGTTGCAGTTGCAACTGCAATTGCTGCCAGCGCACCATAAAGGTATCGATGGGCTTGATGGCGGCGCCACAGGAATCGGCGCCTTCAATGGCGGCGGTGGCTGGCTGCGAACCGGTATTGATGGACAACAGGTCGTAGCGCACCGGCGGGCGGTCTTCGCACAGCACCTGCTTGTTCACTAGGTCTAGGCCGCTGGCACGAGCGTGAAACAGCCGGGCGCCGGCCCACTGGCACAGGCGCTGCAGGTCGATATGGCTGTCGTCGCGGGAATAGTGGCCGGCCACCAGCCCCGGCAGCATGCCGGAGTAGGGGGTGAGGCTGTCGGCGCTGATCACGGTGAGGCGCACCCCGGGCCAGGGGCGCATGCCGAAGCGGCGGATCACGGCGATATGGGCGTGACCGCCGCCGATCAGTAGCAGATCCTTGCTGAGGGCTTCGCCGCCGTGCATCTCGCGCTCCCGAAAAAGCGCTATTGTGGCCAATCACAGCGGCGCTGGAAAGCGCCTGCTACAGCCCAGCAGTAAAGGCCAAGTAGCGCGCGGCGGTTTCTGCGGGCGCCTCCAGCATCGGCAGGTGGCCAATGTCGGGCATCTGCTGCAGCTCGGCTGCAGCCAGCAGCTGTTGCAGAATGGGCACGCCAGACACGTCCAGCACGCGGTCCTCCTCACCCCAGACGATCAGGGTGGGCACTGCCAGCCCGGCCACCTGCGCGTTCAGCGGCTCGGAACCTTTGATTTCCTCGAAAATGCGCTTGTGCAGCGAGTAGTCGCTGGCGGCGCGCTCAGC
>JBFHRT010000479.1:0-2431 GCA_041591575.1 Spongiibacteraceae bacterium | reverse complement strand
TTTCGGAGGCTTGCGCATCCGCAGGGGAGGAATCTCGACCCGCCCCCGCCGTCACACCGCGCGCCCCACCCGGTTCAGCGGCGGCCGCTGAGTTTACAGCCCGCTGCAAGGCCTGCCAGCGCTGCCGGTCAAGCTCACGCTGAGCCTTACGCTGCTGCAACATGTCCTCCGCCGAGCAGCGATCAAAACCGGTACCGGGCAGCACGATCAGTTCATCGCGGGGCTGTAGCGCCAGGTTGGCATCACCGTCGGGATGCTCCAGCAGCTGCGCCAATGACAGGTAACGCACCGTCAGCCGGCCATCGTCGCCCTCGCGCACCAGCAGTGCCTGGGCGGTGTCGGCATCGTGGCGCAGGCCGGCGCCGTCGCGGCCCAGCAGGTCGACTACGCGCATGCCCGGCGCGTACTCGTGGCGACCCGGGCTGAGGAAGGCGCCGGACAGGGTGATGGCAGCGGCGTAGCGCCGTGCACGTTCGGGCACTTGGACGCGATCGCCGGCGCGCAGGCGGAAGGCGCGGCCGCGCTCGCTGCTCAGGTCGCGGGTGTACACCTCGCGGCCACTGTCGCCGCGGCGCTCCACCCGCACCTGGCCCAGGTAGGCCTCGGCGCCGGTGCCGCCGGCGGCGTCTACGATCTCGCCCAGCGTGGTGGCAGCAGTGGCCTCATAAATGGCGGGACGCAGCACCGCACCCGCCACCGCCACCCGCGGCCCCACCGGGCGCACGAATACCGCATCACCGGACTGCAGGCGCAGGTCGCCGCTGCGATCGCCTTTTACCAGCAGGTCGTAGAGATCCAACCGCGCCAACAGTTGCTTGCCGCGGCGCACTTCCACCTGGCGCAGGGACCCGGTCTCGGCAATACCGCCGGCGGCGATCAGCGCCTGGGTGGCGGTGGCCAGGGAGGACAGGTTATAGGCGCCGGGGCGGCGGGCGTCGCCCAGCACATAGACCTGCATTAACCGCAGCTCGCCCATGCCCACCGCCACCTCGGCGCCGATGATCTGTTTCTTGATGCGCAGAGTCAGCTCGTCGCGCAGCTGGGCAAAGGCCTTGCCCGCTACCGCGATGGGCCCCAGGCGCGGGAAATCGATACTGCCGTCGCGGCCCACCGTCAGCCGGTAGCTCTCGTTCTCTTTACCGTAGAGCTGGACCAGGATTTCATCGCCGGGACCGACAATATAATCGGACGGCACCGGCAGATCGCCGATGGGGCTAAAAGAACTGGGAAAGCCCGCCAGCAAGTCATAGCCAAACAGCGGCAGGCCGTCGACGCGTGTTGGCTCAGCGGGGGTTGCCACGTCAATGTCCGCCGACGAAGGCGGCTGGCGAGTGATGGTCGGCGCCAGCGCCGTCTCCTCGGAGGCGGCGGCAGCGCCGCGGGGCAGCTCAACGCCAAACTGTCGCGCCAGGCGCTGCTGCTCGCTGGGGCTCAGCGACTTGAATTGCTGGATCTGGGCCGGCGACAGGCTCTGGGCCGAGGCCGTCAATGTCAGGCTCAGCCCCAGTGCCAGGGCTGCACATGCGCCCATCACTGTTCGCCAGACTCGTCCCTCGCCCAATGCGCTTTGCTTTTCCATCCGAATGCGATTATCCATACCGTCTGCCTAAAGGGTTGCTGCCGCGTTACCAGAACGCGGAAATGTTCACGGTCAACGCGTCGTCGCCGCTGTCGACCTGCCGCAGGCGTAGGCCGTCATTGAAGTGCTGGTAGCTGACGCCCCATTGCCAGTGCTGGCGCCGGTGCTGCCAGCCCAGGCTGGCGGCGTAGTCGTTGGAGCTGGCCACCGCCACGCTGTTGCCATCGCTAAATGCCGCGCCACTACCGTCGGTATTGAGGTCGTACTGAGCCAGTTTGAGCCAGAAACTGTTCCGCTGACTGGCATGCCACTGCAGCCCCAGCACATGGGCCCGAGAATCGTTGTCGACACTGGCACCGATGACGCGGCTGCGGTAGCGGTAGCCCGACTGATAGATGCCGTGCTCGTAGGCGGTGTTGGTGTGATCGTCGTTATTGAAGCGCCCCGCCAGGGTATCGGCGGTCTCGTAGTACAACCGCCAGTCACTGGCATCAGTGCTATAGGTCGCGCCGACGCCGAACATCACCATATTCTTGGAGGGCGCGCCGTTGACTTCATCTTCGCCAACAGTTTCTCCGTAAAACTCCGCGCTCAGGCGCTCGCCCGCCCAGCTGGCACGCCAGTCAACGCCGCCCAGCTGGTTGCCGGGTTCGTTGGCCAGGCTGATGCCTTCACTGCCACGGTTGTCGCGGCCCAGCACCAGGTTCTTGAAGCTTGAAAGACTCTGCGGCCGCCCCTCCCCGCCCCATTGGGCGGTGCGCGAAGCGCCTAGCTCCAGCCAGGGCAGCGGGCGGATACTGAGACGCGCCCCCACCAGCTTGGCGCCCGGCACCACGCGCTCGTCTTCCAGGC
>JBFHRT010000478.1:0-2432 GCA_041591575.1 Spongiibacteraceae bacterium | reverse complement strand
CTGGCGGTGTTCCAGTACGACCCGGACGGCGGCCGCGACCTGGCGCTGTGCACCGGGCCGCTGTATCACTCCGGCCCCTTCAACATCTGCCTGACCCAGCCGCTGTCGGCCGGTATCGGCACGGTGCTGATGGACAAATGGGAGCCGGAGGAAACGCTGCGCCTGATTCAGCATTACCGCATTTCCCATGCGTTTTTCGTGCCGACCATGTTTAAGCGCCTGCTGCAGTTGCCGCAGAAGATTCGCGATCAATATCAGGTGGCGTCACTGCGGTTTGTGATTCACGGCGCCGCACCTTGCCCGGTTGAGACCAAACAGCAGATGCTGGACTGGTTCGGTCCCATCATCTGGGAGATTTTCGCCGGCACCGAGGGACCGGGCACCATGGTCAGCCCGCAGGAGTGGCTGGCCAAGCCCGGCACCGTGGGCAAACCGGGGCCGGGGCAGATGAAAATCCTGGACGAGGCCGGCGTGGAGCTGCCGCCGGGTGAGACCGGAACCGTTTATATCGCCAACCCCGAAGGCAGCCGCTTTCAATACTACAAAGATGCCGCCAAAACCCAGTCAGTGTTGAGAGATGGCTACTTTACCGCCGGCGACTTGGGACATATCGATGCCGACGGTTATCTGTTTCTTACCGGCCGCTCCGCCGAGGTGATCATCGCCGGTGGCGTCAATATCTATCCTCAGGAGATTGATGACGTACTCGCCCGGCACCCGGCGGTGGCCGATGTCGCCTGTGTGGGTGTGCCGCACCCAGACTGGGGTGAAGAGGTGAAGGCGGTGGTGCAGCTGTGCGAGGGTGCCAGTGCCGGCGAGGCACTGGCCGAGGAGCTGATTGCGTTTGTTAAGCCGCAGTTGGCCAAACAAAAATGGCCGCGCAGTGTGGATTTTGTTGACGCGCTGCCGCGCAATGCCGCCGGCAAAGTGCAGCGCAAACAGCTGCGCGCCCGTTATTGGCTGGGCGAGGAGCAGATCTGAGCGGCAGCTTGCTGTTGGTCGTCAGTGCCGATAGCTGATGCCCAGGCCCACCGCCAGCTTGTCGTCGACGTTGGCCTCGAACTCGGTTTCGGTGCGGTACATCAGGTGCAGCGGCAGTGACAGCGCGCCGCGCCGCCAGGTCAGGGTAAAGCGCAGTACGTCGTGGTCTAGCCGCACTGGGTCGCGGTGGTAGCGATAGTAATCGGCGGCCAGATCGGCGCGCAGCGACGAGCTGTTTCTCCTGCCGACTTCCGGGTCGGTGATGGTGGCGCCGATGGCCCAGCCGTAGCGCCGGTAGCGGCCGCCATCAATCACAAACCGGTCGGGGTTGTTCAAATCAATACCCAAACCCAGCAGGTCGTCAGGTAGCAGGTCGGCAATGGGCAGGCCGTCGGCTCCGGCGGGCAGTGGTGGCAGTTCCACGCTGAGGTCGGCGATGTCACCCCACTCGTAATAGGCCGACACGCCAACGCCGTGTTTCAGCACCCAGGAATCGATCCACTTTTGGTAGGCTTCGGGGCAGTCCTCGTTGGCCAGTTCATGGTTGCAGGTGGAGAAGAGCTTGAGCCAGGTCAGGTTGGCCAGGCCGCTGCCAAACCACAGCCGGTAACTGCTAGCGTCGGCGCCGACCACATCATCACGTTTGAGTCGTTTGGCGCGCAGCGTGAGCTGCGGCTGGTTATGCAGCAGCTTCCAGAACTGATTCAGCCGGGATTCCTTGATTTGATTCCAAACCTTTCCGTCGAAATTGGCCAGTGTTGCCGCGGCATAGGCCAGCGCCTTGCGGTCCAGCACATCGTCTAGCTGCAGTTGGGCGACCGCGCCGCGATAATAGTCCATCGACTCGTCGCCGATAACGGTCTCGGCCAGTGCTTGTCGAGAAAGTCGGTGATCTGCCAGATCGCGGCCGAACCATGGGCCCAGCAGGCCGATGTCCAGTGCCACAAAATAGTCATCGTCAAGTTCCAGGCCGTCTTCCGTGCTGGATAAATAGTTGGCCCGCCCCTCGGCAACCAGGCGTTTTTCCAGCAGCGGGTTCAGTTCGGGTTGGGGGGTGGCGTAAACCGCCAGCCGCGGCTGCACGATGCCCAGTCGATTTATGCCAATGCGATAGCCCAGTGTCTGCGGCTCTTCCAGGTCTTCCAGTTGTATCAGGGAGTCCAGCGCGGTTTCCTGCAGGTCGTCGAGCACGCCGCTGGTCGCCGGCATTCCCAGGCCGGTGGCCACTTCATTCAGGGCCGTCGAGAAATGCTTTTCCAGCTTTTTGTGAATATTTCCACCGACATCATCGCTGTTGTCGTATTGCGGCGCCCAGCTGGCCGGTGCGGGAAGGTTTACATTGCGCGTAGGGTGACGCAGCAGCTCAACCAGGCAGGCGCTACTGGTCTTGCCGGATTGCGCGGCACACGAGGGGTGGCTGTTGACCTGCTGATAAAAGCCGAGCACCTGCG
>JBFHRT010000477.1:0-2435 GCA_041591575.1 Spongiibacteraceae bacterium | reverse complement strand
TCGCTGGATCTGGGTCTGACCGGCCGTATCTTTGACGGCAGTGTCGAAGTCAACGGCAGCAGTTCTGGCAGCGCCGACTTTGACCTCGACTTCACCCTGCCCATGCTGTTCGCCTCGGCTCGCTTTGACCTGCCGCTGACCGGCCTCTACGCCCTGGGCGAGGCCAATGCCATCGGCTACAGCGGCGACACCATCACCGACATGAGTGTGGCGCTGGGCTACGAGATCGCCGTGGTCGGCGTCGAGCTGGGCTACCGCAGCTTTGACATCGACTACGAGGACGACGACGAGATCGTCGATATCTCCGTAGACGGCTACTTCCTCGGCGTTAAAGTCGACTTCTGATCACCACCGTCAATCACGGCGCCCCACCATCCGGGGCGCCGCTCTCATTCCCCGCCCCCAGACCAGTACGCCTCCAACAGCACCCAGCCTTATTTCGGTACCACCTACGAAATTTAATTTTCAATCCCCTGCTGCTGTTGTAGGGTTGGGCTCAGTAGCGAGTCGACACCAATAGCGGGAGGCAATATGAGCGAGCAAAACCCACCAACTGTCAGCCGCCGCGGCCTGTTCAAGGGCCTGGGCGCCGGCGCCGGACTCGGGGTACTGGCGGGGCTAGGCGCCGGCCTCGCGCTCAAGGGCGACAAGGTCTGCCTGAGCGAGGCGCTGCCGGCGGATGCCCCGGCCACCAGCCACGCCCTGCGCGAGCTGATCAACACCTTCAATGACTTCGACCAGGACTACCTGGGCGGCCTACTGGGCGATCCCGCCCCTGATGAGGTGGCCGAGGGCCAGCGCTACCTGCTGCACCTGCTCAGCTGTGGCATCGAGCTGTTCGTGGAGGGCGACGACGAGCGCCCCGAGTTCATCTCCATCGTCAATCCGCGGCGCAAGCTGATGGGGGACAATGCCGACGCCCACTACTTCCACAGCCAGATCCGCGGCGACCGCAGCTATCGCATCTACGGCCGCCGCAATGGCGAGGTCTACCTGTCGCTGACTGTGCATAGCGGCGACAGTCCCGGCGGCTGGGCCACCGGCGTGATCTCCGACATCAACCACCAGCGCATCGACTTCGACAGCGAGGGCCGCTTCGAGCTGATCCTCGAGCCCGGCGACAGCGGCTTTCACAGCGCCGCCAATGCGGTGTCGGTGATCAGCCGCCACTACTACCTCAACGAGCGCTATGCCGCCGCCGACCCCGCGGTGCGCCCCGAGATCTACATCGAACCGCTGCAAGCTGTAGCACCGCCGGAGCCGCCCAGCGACGCGCAGATGGCGCGGAAGATCGCCGCACTCAATGCCTTTATCCGCGCCAACAGCTTCGAGCGGCCGATGTTCAACCCGCTCACCACCCCCGACTGGTTTTCCATCGTGCCCAACAAACTGGGCCAGCCCGCCAAATGGACCAGCAGTGACGCCGGCGGCGGCTGGGGTGCAGTGGACAACGCCTACTCCGCCGGCATGTTCCGGCTCGATGCCGACGAGGCGCTGCTGATCGAGGGCGAGATGCCTTCATGCACCTTCGCCAATGTGCTGCTGTGGAACCGCTACCTACAGAGCTACGACTACCGCTACCGGCAGGTGTCACTGAACAAGAGGCAGATGCAGATCGCTGACGACGGCCGCTTCCAGGTGGTGGTGGCCGGCCGCGACCCCGGCGTGGCCAACTGGCTGGACAGCGGCGGGCGCGCCAGCGGCATCGTCTACTGGCGCTTTATGCTGCCGGAGGGGGAGATCGCCCCCATCGCGACGCGGGTGGTCAAGCTGAGCGAGCTGGGCTGAGACTGCGGCCATACTTCCGTCATTACCTCCGTCATTGCGAGGAGCCGAAGGCGACGCGGTAATATCCACCCCGATACAGCGGGCTCCGGGAGATTGCCGCGTCGCAAACAGCGCTCCTCACAATGACGGGCACAAGACCTCCCCCTTGTCGCCCAGCCCGGCCTTGGTTAAGCTCGAAGCCCCAACCGCAACACCACCCGCTGTCACCGATGATCCACCGCCTCACCGCCCTTGCTCTGCTACTGCTCTCATCCGCCCTGCCCGCCCGCGCCTGCGATTGCCTGTGGCAGGGGCCTTTTACCGAGGTGCAGCAGCGCGCCAGCGTGGTGCTGCGCGGCGAGGTCGTGGCCAGCAAGGGCAATTCCTTAGATCTGCAGGTAGCCGAGGTGTTGGCCGGCAAGGAGTTCGCGGAGACCGTGAGGGTGTGGGGCGACACCGGCGAGCTGTGCCGGGCCAAGGTCGAGGACTTTCCGCTGGGTAGCCAGTGGCTGATGGCGCTGCAGCGTATCGACAGCGTGCCCGAGGGTGGCTTTAACCCCAACACCCCCAATATCAGTTTCGGCCGCCCCGGCGACTACAGCCTGTCGCGCTGCGGCGTGTACTGGCTGCCGGTGACCGGCGAGGTGGTCACCGGCAATATCGCCGAT
>JBFHRT010000476.1:0-2442 GCA_041591575.1 Spongiibacteraceae bacterium | reverse complement strand
AGGTAGCGGCGGCGGCCCTTGGCCAGGGCGAAGGAAAAATCCAGCCCGCTGTGGCGGGCGATATCAGGCAGGTCGCGGTGGATGATCTGCTCCTGCAGCGCCACCGTGGCGGTGGCCACCACCAGGGTCTTGCCCTGCGCCCGCGCCAGCGGAATGGCCGCCACCATATAGGCCAGGGTCTTGCCGGTGCCGGTGCCCGCCTCCACCACACACAGCGGCTTGCCGCCGCGGCGGCGGCCGTCGCTGTCGATCTCCAGCTGGCCCAGGTTGCGCGCAATATGCGCAATCATCAGCCGCTGGCCGTAGCGGGCCTTGAGTTCACGCGCGTTGAGAAAGGCCGAGTAGGCGGCCTGAATCTCCTGCTTCAGCTCCTCACTGAGCACGCGGCACCTGTTCGCCGGCGCCGCCCTCGCACAGCGCCAGCTTGGCGATGACCGGGTTGGCGTAGATCGCCAGCGCCTGCTGGCGGTGGGCCTCGGGCATGGCGGCCATGCGCACCTCGAAGGCGGCGCGGCTGCCCTCATCCAGCGCCGGTGCCACCGCCGGGTAGCCGCCGCTGAGTTCGCGCCAGCGCTCGTCGCCCACCAGCGCCCGGTAGGCGTGGAAGTTGCTCGGGTGCAGCACGTAGTCCTCGATGACCTGGCGGTCCACCGCCGCGGCCACCGCGTCGGCGCCGCTGAAATCCCCCGCCAGCGGGCGACCGAAACTGACGTGAACATGGCCCTTCTGTCCCTGCACGCCGGTGGCGATGCTGGCCAGATCCTCAAAAGCGGCCTTTTCGTAGTGCCCTTCGCTAGCCAGCAGGCTCAGCTCGCGGGCCTTGGCGGCATCGCAGGGGTCCCATTCATAGGAGATCGACACCGGCACGATATTGAGACCGGCGATAAACTCGGCAAAGCTCTCTTCATTCTTGCGCTGGCTCATGGCCAGCATCTTGATGATGGCTGGCTCAGTGCGGTCGCAGCCGTCTTTGGCGCGGCCCTCACGCTGGGCGATCCAGATGCTGGCCCGCTCCTCCTGCAACGAGTGGCGGATATAGGAAGAGAGTTCACGGTAGGCCGCCAGCATCTGCCGCGGCCCCTTGGCCGAGCGTTTGACGATAAAGCTCTTGTTGAGGCGCATCAGGTCGGCGGCGAAAGGCTTGGACAGCAGGTTGTCGCCGATGGCGATGCGCACCGTGTCGTGGTCGTTGTGGTAGAGCGCATAATTGACGAAGGCCGGGTCCAGGGCGATATCGCGGTGGTTGCTCATCAGCAGATAGGGCTTATCCGCCGCCAGGTGCTCTAAGCCCGACACCGTAAAGCGGCTGGTGCTGCGCTCGATCATGCGATCCATATAGGTCTTGATCAGCATCTGAAAGCTGCGCACATCGCTGACCCCGCGGCACTGGCGGCGCAGCGCGGTGCGCACCAACGGCTGCACCAGCCACGGCAGCGCACGATTAAGGCGCGGCGCATTGAGGCCGGCAATGGCCGCAGCCAGCTCCCGGTCCGCCAGCAGGCGATCCAATACGGCGGTCACTTCCTCATCGCGATAGGGGCGAATATCGGCAAAATTATCCATGCTTTCAGGGCTACCACATACAGTTGCGCAGGCGCTGCACGATAGCGGATTCACTGACAAAGGCCAAGGTCCGACGCCTGTCAACATAGCACTGCAACGAGCACCAGAGACAAACTTTCTCGGTTTTTCCCTTGACGGCACGCCGCCACATCCTTATTATGCGCGCCTACCTTGTTGAGGGGCAGCCAAAAACGCCCCGAAGCAGCAGCCTACACCGGGCCTTATAATAGGTGTGACAGTTTTGATGCGGGGTGGAGCAGCCAGGTAGCTCGTCGGGCTCATAACCCGAAGGTCGTAGGTTCGAATCCTGCCCCCGCTACCAAACACAAAAGCCGGTACCAGCAATGGTATCGGCTTTTTTGTTTGGATATTCCGCGCAGAACCGGAAACCGTTGTCAAACGACGCGCCCACGACCTCGCAACAAGGCCATTATTCAACACACAGATTGGTAACGCTCGCGCGATGGCATTCAGCACACTCTCGGCTGGCGTGCTGTCACAACCGCCCACAACGACAGCAGTGCAGACGCTCAGCCCGCGCGCCCTATATGGCGCTGGTCGCCTCCAACTGGTGCGCAGGCATCTCGATACTCGGCATCCAGCACCGCACCATTGTCGCCCCGGCCCAGCGTGAAATAAAACGCCGCCCCCTGCCCCGGCTCCGAATCGGCCCAGATGCGGCCGCCGTGCCGGTCAATGATACGTGCAACAGTGGCCAGGCCGATGCCACTGCCGGGAAACTGCTGGCTCGAATGCAGCCGCTGAAAGGCCTGAAACAGCTTGTCGGCAAATGCCATGTCGAAACCGACGCCGTTGTCGCGCACGTAGTACACGGTGTCGACACCAGCAACACAGCGACCCACCTCCACTCGTGGCTGT
>JBFHRT010000475.1:0-2446 GCA_041591575.1 Spongiibacteraceae bacterium | reverse complement strand
GCGAGCACCAGCTGATCAACTACGCCGCCGATCTGGTGCGCGACAGCGACGGCGAGTTCTGCGTGATCGCCGACCGCAGCCAGGCTCCCTCCGGCGACGGCTATGCGCTGGAAAACCGCACGGTGATCTCGCGCATCCTGCCCAGCCTGTTCCGCGACAGCCAGGTGCACCGGCTGTCGCTGTTCTTTCGCAACCTGCGCCGCAAGCTGGGCGAGCTGTCGCCCAGCGGCGACCTGCCGCGGGTGGTGGTGCTCACCCCCGGCCCCTACAGCAAGAACTATTTCGAACAGGTGTACCTGGCCAACTACCTGGGCTACCCGCTGGTGCAGGGCGCCGACCTCACCGTACGCAACGGCTACCTGTGGATGAAATCGCTGGACGGCCTCAGCCGCGTCGACGTGCTGCTGCGCCGGGTGGAAGACGCCATGTGCGACCCCGTAGAGCTGCGCGGCGACTCTGTATTGGGTGTGCCAGGCATGCTGGAAATCGCCCGCGCGGGCCGCGTCAGCATCGTCAACCCGCTGGGCTCTGGGGTGATGGAAAACGCCAGCTTCAGCAAGTACCTGCCCGCTATTGGTAAGCATTTTCTCGGCCGCGAGCCTCGCCTGCGCTCAGCGCAGTGCTGGTGGTGCGGCGACAAGGACGACCTCGCCTATGTCGAACAAAACCTGGATTCGCTGGTGATCAAACACACCAGCCACCGCCCCGGCGTCCACAGCCTGTTTCCCTCGGAGCTGGACGCTGAACAACGCGCAGCGCTGCTTACTGCCATCCGTCGTCGCCCGCATCGCTACGTGGCCCAGCAGGTGGTCGGTCACTCGCACACACCCACGGTTGTCGACGGCGAACTACATCCGCGCCCCACAGTACTGCGCGCCTACGCGGTGGCCACGGAATCCTCCTACGCCATCATGCCCGGCGCGCTGACACGGGTAGGGAACGTCGGTAGCGCACTGGCAGTAAGCGGTGAGCAGGGAGCCGTCAGCAAGGACACCTGGATTCTAGCGTCGGAACCTGAGAAACAGGTATCGCTACGCCCGGCCAGCGAAGAACAGCGCCGCAGTGAAGACGAGCACGACACCGACATTCCCAGCCGCGTGGTGGAAAACCTGTTCTGGTTTTCCCGCTACGCCGAGCGCGCCGAATTTGCCATACGACTGCTGCGCACGGTGTTTATGCAACTCAATGCCACCGAGCAACTGCCCGCCAATGCCTACCCGGTGCTACTGCGCGCCATCACCCACATCACCTACACCTATCCCGGCTTCACCGCCGACGCACCCAAACTGCTGGCCAACCCGGAACCGGAACTACTGTCAGTAATGCTGGATGCCGAGCGCAGCGGCAGCGTTACCGCCAATCTACTGGCGATGCTGCGCGCCGGCGAGGAAGTCAAAGAACTGCTGTCCAACGACACTCAGCGCATCATCAACGACATTCGCGATGAGCTGAGCAACCTCAACCGCGCGCTGCGCATCGGCCTGGCCTCCGCCCCCGAAGAAGCACTGGACCCGCTGATTACTGAGTTACTGGCGCTGTCCGGCCTTGCCCAGGAGAGCATGGTGCGCGGCCCCGGCTGGCATTTCCTGGAAATGGGGCGCCGCCTGGAGCGCGCCCAACTCACCGGCGCACTGATCCGCGCGCTGCTGGTGCCGGTGCTGCCCGAGTCCGACCAGAACGCGCTGCTGCAACCGGTGCTGGTGAGCCTGGAGGCTGTCATCACCTACCGCCGCCGCTTCCAAGCGCGACTCAACGTCGCCAACGGTCTCGAGCTGCTGATGCTCGACAAGAGCAATCCACGCTCGCTGCTGTATCAGCTGGACAAACTGCGTGAACACAGCGACCGCCTACCCACCAACCAACAACTGCGCATTCTTCCCAAGGAGAGCCGCCTGTTGCTGGAGGCCAGCACCCAACTGCAGCTCAGCGACCTCGACAAGCTGGCGGCGGTGGATGCGAAAAACCAGCACCGCCCGGAACTAGATCAACTGCTGTCGCGGCTCAAACACCTGCTACTCGAAACCGCCACCGCCATCACCGACCGCTATTTCGCACACGTCGAGGGGCCGCAACCCATCGTCCGTGCCGTGTGGGAGGAAGAGCTGTGATCTACCAGATCAAACACATCACCCACTACCGCTACAATGAAAACGTCAACCAGTGCTACAACGTCGCCTGCTCGACACCGCGCAAGACCGAACACCAGCAGTGCCTCAGAAGCCAAATCAACATCCGCCCGTTCCCGGCGTACAGTCAAAAACGCAGCGACTACTTTGGCAACCCGGTACAGCACTTTGCCATCCAGTTGCCCCACAAAGAGCTGACCATCACCGTCAGCAGCCGCGTAGAAATTCAAGCATCGCGCTACAGCGCCGCCCTGCCCGCCGGCAACGCCTGCCAGTGGGTACAGGAAAAACTCAAGTCAGACCGCAGCCCCGCCACCCTG
>JBFHRT010000474.1:0-2446 GCA_041591575.1 Spongiibacteraceae bacterium | reverse complement strand
GATGTCGATATCGCCAAAGGCGCAGCTGCTGGGATTGTCCCAGCAGCCGAACAGGGTGGCCACCGCCTCATAGGCCGCCGATTGCGGCTGCCAGGGTGTGCCGCCGCTGTGGCCGCGCGCCGGGTCCGAGGCCTGCTGCAGGATTTCGTTGTCGTGCACGCCCTCACCGAGACGCTGCCAGGCCGCGTAGAGATTGTCGAAATCTTCCGCTGAATTGCGGCTGAGCATGAAGTCGCGACCGGCCTGGGTATCGGCCACCGCGCCCGGCACGTGGCAGGAGCGGCAGATCTCCAGCGAGGGCTGCACGCTGCTGGTGAAGAAGGTGTCGAGGTCACTGGTATTGCCACCACTATTGCCGCCACCGGCGTTGGGCGCGCCTGGCCCACCGCTGGGGCCACCACTGCTGGAACCGGAGCGACAGCCCCCCAGCAGGGCCAGTATGACCAGCAGCAGGCAGAGCCCTCTATTCATCTTCGTGTGCATCTTCTTCCCCTTGCCAAACGCTCAGCGCCAATCAATGTTGGGCTGTTGGAATAGTCATCGGCCTTATTGTGGCCAGCTGCGGCGGAGGTGCCTTGTCAGGGAGCGCCTGAAGCTGTCCTTTCACGCCACAAAGGGTACAAGTGTTCCTTGCTGCTGGCACCGCGACCGGCCGGCATCACAGGAAAGGCGCCAGAACGCACACTGCCCGCCGCCCGCAACAACAACGAACGGCGGGCAGCGGCATAGGCCCTAGAGGGTCTTGAGGTACTCGATGATGGCGCGGCGCTCGGCTTCACTGAGCACATCGCTGAAGGTGTGGCCGCCGTTGCTCTGGCTGTGCAGGCCGGTGTTATAGACCTTGCGCTGCTCCACATCGTCGTTGCTCAGTACCGGCGGGCTGGTGATATTCCAGCTCAGCAGCACGTTGCCGTAGAGCTGCGACACCAGCGGCTGGGCCGCCGCCATCACCACATCGCTGGCGCTGCAGGGAGCATCGGCGGCGAGGCAATCGATGGCCTCGTACTGCCAGCCCATGTGCTGCTGGTGGTAGGCACTGAAGTCCGAGTCGTAACCCATCACGTAGGCGCTGCCGAGGGTGTTTCCCTTGGACTTGCGACGCCATACCGCCGGGCGCTGGGAGGAATCGAGCAGCGCTTCCACTGTGGGCACCGAGCCGTTATGCAGGTAGGGCGCGGTGGCCCACACCCCGTACAGGGGCGGCGCGGCATAGCCCAGTGGGCGCTCGTTGCCGTGGTGGTCGAGCTGCTGGCCGGCCAGGTTCTGGCCGCGACAGTCGCCTTCGGGGAAGGCATCGCCGTCCGGGTTCAGGCCTTCAGTTTCGGCATAGAAGATGTATTCCTCGCCGTTGGCCTTGTTGACGCCGGAGTTGTGGCTGCCCTCGGACTGACCGCCGATTTCACCACTGGCCAGAGCCGACTCATAGTCGTAGGTGGAGGCCATGTAGGTATCGAAACGCACGCGATCGGTGCCGATGGCATTGATGGGCGTGACGTAGCTGGCAATACCCTCCAGGATCGGGTCGTCCAGGTAGCGCGGGTCATTGACGTAGCGCGGCGAGTAAACGCCGTGGCAGCTGGCGCAGGAGCCGTTGCCGGTGTAGCCCTTGGCGCGCATCTCGCTGATATCCGCCTCCTCCGGGTTGTCGGCCCACAGGTCTTTTTCGTGGAACAGCACGGCGCCGGCTTCGGCCAGGGCGGTGTCTATCTGCTGCTGCGGGTAGGCCGGGGATTTCAGCGTCATCAACCAGTGGTCGGCGTACTGGGCGTTCTCCCCCACCCAGCGCACCGCGGCCTCGAAGGGCGAGGTCGAGCCCGACGACTCGTCGGCGCCGGCCGGTTCCTCCGACACATAGCCGCCCATGGAGCAGCCCATTGCCATCGGGTTGAAGGGGCCGGTTAGCAGGCCGAAGCTGTCCATCATGCGGCAGAACTCACTGCCACCGGCAGCGGCGCAGCTAAACCAGGTGCCAAAATCTGCCGGACTCGCACACTGCTCGGGGAAGCGCGGCTCGTAGGGCGAGGCGCCACCGCTGAGGTCGTTGAACTGGCCGCCACCGCCCTCGGCGCAGTAGCCCCAGGTCAGCGGGTCGAACGGCTCACAACCCGCCGGCACCGAGGGCGTTGCCGCAAACAGCGGGAAGAACAGCGCCATGTCCACCCGCACCGCGTCGGCGGGCGCCATGGCGTCGACGAATTTCACCGTGCGCCGGCCCACATTCCACCAGGCCGGAGTGTCGCCGGTGGCGGTGGAGCCACTGGTGAGCACATCCACCACGCCGGAAGCGTCGCCCTCGAGCAGCATGCTGCCGCCGCCCTCGGAGTAGATGCCGCCCACCGCGGCGGTGACGTTGGAGAACTGGGCGTTATTGGTGCCGCGGGTGCGCCCGGCGACGCCGACGCGGTCGAGGCCAAAGCCGACCCCCACCGGACGGTCGGTTTCGGCG
>JBFHRT010000473.1:0-2450 GCA_041591575.1 Spongiibacteraceae bacterium | reverse complement strand
GTCAACGCCTTGTCGGCGGCCAGCAGGGCTCCCTCGATGATGCGCTGAAGTTGCTCTAGTTCCATTTTTTTGGACTCCATGGCTTCTGGCACCGTTGTTTCTGGCGTCACAGTCATGATTTCGCTTTCACGTGAATGGGGCCAAAAGATTCGGTCTGTATTATTTCGACCAGCGATTCCTTGATCAGCTCCATGATGGCCAGGAAGGTCACTACCACGCCGATACGCCCCTCTTCCACAGTGAACAGGGTGACAAAGGGGGTGAAGCGCTCGGTGGAGAGCTTCGACAACACTTCCGACATGCGCTCACGGGTTGACAGCTTTTCACGCTGCACCTGGTGACTCTCAAACATGTCGGCACGTTTGAGCACCTCGCCCAGTGCCAGCAACAGCTCCTTGAGGTCGACCTCCGGGTCGGCGCGAACCCGGTCGAGTTCAGGGCGCTCGGCGCTGGCCAGGTGGATCTCGCGGCCCAGTCGCGGCAGTTCGTCGATATCCTCGGCCGCCTGCTTGAAGCGTTCGTATTCCTGCAGCCGGCGAATCAGCTGGGCACGGGGGTCCTCTTCGTCTTCTTCGACATCACTGGCTCGCGGCAGCAGCATGCGCGACTTGATTTCCGCCAGCATCGCCGCCATCAGCAAGTATTCAGCCGCCAGCTCAAACTGCATGGCGCTCATCATATTCACGTAGCGCATGTATTGCTCGGTGATATGAGAGACGTCAATTTCCAGGATATCCAGGTTCTGGCGCTTGATCAGGTACAGCAGCAGGTCCAGCGGGCCCTCGAAGGCCTCGAGAATGACCTCCAGCGCCTCCGGCGGGATGTACAGATCCTTGGGCAGTTCGGTGACCGGCTTGCCCTGCACCAGCGCAAAGGGAAATTCATTCTGCTGGGGATTGTGGCGGCGCAGCTCCTGCAGGCTAAGCACGGTTTGGCCCGCGGGGGCCGCATCACCCTGCCCTGCCTCGCCAACCTCCCCCTCAGGCTGCGGCGCAGCCGGCTCCGAAGCAGCGGGTTCAGCGGCGGCTGGCACGTCAGCGGGGTTCTGTTCAACCGTCAGTTCGTCTTGCACCGTTGTGATGTTCTCTGTATCCAGCCACGCGGCATTAGTAACGGGGCATTATACGCACTAGTGGCGGCTGATCCCAGCAACCATTCCCCACTGCCACAGCCCCTAAAACCCTGGCTCTGAAAGCCGATACAGGGCTGCCGACACCCCCTTATTCGAAGTTTTCAACCGAACCCAGGCCGTGGCGCAGGATTTGCGGCACCTCCTCCACCAAATCGACCACCGTGGTCGGCTCCATGCCGCAGAAGCCGCCATCTATCACCAGGTCCAGCTGATTCTGCAGGGTGTCGCGGATGTCGTAGGGGTCCGTCAGCGGCAACTCATCGCCCGGCAGTATCAGCGAGACACTCATCAGCGGCTCGCCCAGCTCGGCCAGCAGGTCCAGCGCGATGCGGTTGTCGGGCACACGCAGGCCGATGGTGCGGCGCTTGGGGTGCATCAGCCGCCGCGGCACCTCGGCGGTGGCCTTGAGGATGAAGGTGTAGGGGCCAGGAGTATGGGCCTTGATCAGGCGGTAGGCGCTATTCTCTACCCGCGCGTAACTGCCCAGCTCCGACAGGTCGCGACAGATCATGGTGAAGTTGTGGTTGTCGTCCAGCCGGCGGATGGCCCGCACCCGCTCCAGCGCGCGCTTGTCACCGATATGGCAGCCCAGCGCATAGCCGGAATCGGTGGGGTAGGCAATGACGCCACCACCTCGAATGATCTCAACAGCTTGCTTGATCAGTCTCGTCTGGGGGGTTTCCGGGTGAATTTGAAAAAACTGGCTCAATGGGCCTCCTTGCTTGTCGTTGCTAGATCTAACTTATATGAATGCCACTTAGGGCTTGAGCCAGCGCCGCCACACCGGCGGGCAATCACCAGCCAGCGCCGCATCGCAGCCCAGCTCACTCCAGGGTGTGGGGCGGTGAAAGTCGCTGCCGACCGAGGCCTCCAGCCCAAACTGCTTACACAGGCGCCGGGCGTAGCTGAGCTCGTCGTTACTCGGGCGGCCATTGCTGACCTCCATGGCCTCACCACCGGCGGCGGCAAAGTCAGCGATCAGCGCGCGCAGTTTGGTGGCGGTGAGCTTGTAGTGCAAGGGGTGGGCGAGCACAGCAACGCCGCCGGCCTCGCGAATCCATTTCACCACGGTCGCCAGTGCTGGCCACATGGCCTTAACGTCGCCGATTTTGCCCGCCCCCAAGTAGCGATCAAAGGCCTCATTGACCGATTGCACATGGCCCGCTGACAGCAGAAACTGGGCGAAATCCGGGCGCCCCACAGCGCGATTGCCGGCCAGTGCCAGCGCGCCTTCATAGGCGCCGTCGAACCCGCGCTTGGCGAGGCGCTCGCCGATCACCTGGGCGCGCTGCCGGCGCGCGTCATCCTGCTGCGTCAG
>JBFHRT010000472.1:0-2450 GCA_041591575.1 Spongiibacteraceae bacterium | reverse complement strand
GGGGGTGACCAGGGCGCCGGGGCTGACCCGGCGCAGGCCGAGCACGCCGGCGAAGGGCGCGCGCAGGTTGCGGTCGGCGATGGTGGCCTGCAATTCGTCGATGCGGTGGCGGGCTTTTTCCTGGGCGGTGCGGCGCTGGTCCAGCTCGGTCTGGGCGGCCGAGTGCTGGCGCACCAGACCCTCCAGGCGCTTCACCTCGCGGCTCTGTTCAGCCAGGTCGGCCCGTGCCGCCGCCAGCTGCGCCTGCTCCTCGGCCTGGGCCAGGCTCACCAGCAGCGCGCCGCGCTCCACCTGCTGGCCCTCTTCGAAATGAATGGCGGCGACGGTCTCGCTGACGCTGGCGGTAAGGGTGACCGACTCGCGGCCCTGCAGGGTGCCGAGCGCCTCAATGCGGTCGGCAAAGTCCTGCTGCTGCACCCGGTGCACCAGCACCAGCGGTGGCTGCGCGGCTGCCTGCCGCGCCTCCGGCGCGCTGTACTGGCGCCACAGCAGTGCCCCCGCCAGTGCCACGGCGATGGCCACTGCCCACAGCGATTTGTTCATGCAACTCCCCCGTCCCTGTCACTCCTGCGCTTATTACACGCCGGCCTTGGGCTTCAGACAAGCGCGGGGGCGAAAGATTCAGCGCGCGGCCAGTCGCTGGGCGGCGCGCTGGGCGGCGGCGCGCACCTGTTTCGGCGCGGTGCCGCCGAGGTGGTCGCGAGCGTTGACCGAGCCTTCCAGGGTGAGCACGGCGAACACGTCCTCGGCGATGGTATCGCTAAACTGCTGCAGCTCGGCCAGGCTCATCTCCGACAGGTCCTTGCCTTGCTCGATGCCGTAGGCCACCGACTTGCCGACGATCTCGTGGGCGTCGCGGAAGGGCACGCCCTTGCGCACCAGGTAGTCGGCCAGGTCGGTGGCGGTGGAGAAGCCGCGCATCGCCGCCTCGCGGGTGACCTCGGCCTTGACGCTGATCGCCGGCACCATGTCGGCGTAGGCTTTGAGCGAGTCCTTGACCGTGTCGATGGTGTCGAACAGCGGCTCTTTGTCTTCCTGGTTGTCCTTGTTGTAGGCCAGCGGCTGCGACTTCATCAGCGTCAGCAGGCTGATCAGGTGGCCGTTGACGCGGCCGACCTTGCCGCGGATCAGCTCCGGCACGTCCGGGTTTTTCTTCTGCGGCATGATCGAGGAGCCGGTGCAGAAGCGGTCGGGCAGGTCGACGAAGTTGAACTGGGCCGAGGTCCACAGCACCAGCTCCTCGGAGAAGCGCGACAGGTGGGTCATCAGCAGGCTGGCAAAGGCGGCGAACTCGATGGCGAAGTCGCGATCGGACACCGAATCCAGCGAGTTCTCGGTGGGCGCCTCGAAGCCCAGCAGCTGCGCGGTCATGGCGCGGTCGATGGGGTAGGTGGTGCCGGCCAGGGCGGCGGCGCCCAGCGGGCTCTGGTTGACCCGCTTGCGGCAGTCCTGCAGGCGGCCGAAGTCGCGCTCCAGCATCTCGTTCCAGGCCAGCATGTGGTGGCCGAAGGTCACCGGCTGGGCGGTTTGCAGGTGGGTGAAGCCGGGCATGATGGTGTCGGCCTCGCGCTCGGCCAGCGCGATCAGGCCCTGCTGCAGCCGGCCCAGCTCAGTGGCGATGGCGTCGATCTCGTCGCGCAGGTAGAGGCGGATGTCGGTGGCCACCTGGTCGTTGCGCGAGCGGCCGGTGTGCAGCTTCTTGCCGGTGATGCCGATCTTGTCGGTGAGCCGCGCCTCGATGTTCATGTGCACGTCTTCCAGCGTTACCGACCACTGGAACTCGCCGCGCTCAATCTCGCCGCGGATGGCTTCCAGGCCCTGCTGGATCTGCGCCAGTTCCTCCTCGCTGAGTACGCCGGCGGCGGCCAGCATCTGCGCGTGGGCCAGCGAGCCGTTGATGTCGTGATGGTAGAGGCGCTGGTCAAAACCCACCGAGGCGGTGAAGCGCTCGACGAAGGCGTCGGTGGGCTCGGCGAAACGGCCGCCCCAGGGTTTGATGGCAGAGTCTTGATCGGACATGGCGTGGTATGGGTCCCGTGCAGGTGGCCCTGTTGCGGCGGGCCGGAGAAACAAAAGCGTCATTATAGCGCGCCCGGTAGCCGCTCAGCCACGGCCCGGGCGCCGGCGTCAAGCGGCTGCGTCGGCGATGGACTGTGACGTGCCGCGCAAAAATGCCGGCGTTCACAGTGCTGTCACATTGTCGCGCGATACTGCGCGGCGCTACGAAATTCATAGAAGAATTCGAAAGGAGACAGCAGCATGGCCGAGATCGCCTCGCCGCGTGCGCGCATGGTACAGAACCTGTGGCAGCTCAAGCAGGTTTGCGACCAGCAGGATGACCAGGGCCTGCGTTACCTGCACTTCAATACCCTGCTCAAGGACCCACAGTACCGCGCGGAGATCATCGAGCGCGCGGCGCGCAGCCAGAACCCCAAGATTCGCGAGCTGGC
>JBFHRT010000471.1:0-2454 GCA_041591575.1 Spongiibacteraceae bacterium | reverse complement strand
GGGTGCCGGGGGAGCGCGAACACTGGACCCTGGCGCCGGTAATCAAGGAGTCGGGGCTGCTGTATTGATGGCTAGGCATTGGCAGCAAAGGCCGTGCAGTGCTGTAGGCCGGCATAAGCGCTTTATGCGTTGCCGGCAATTGCCCGCATGGCCACTGCATCCGCTGTGCTTAGCCTGCCCCGCGAAGCGTTGTGGGTACGCTGGCCACGCTGACGCGGCGCTTATGCGGCTCTACGTGTTCGGTGGGCACTTAGTAAAGTTTGCGCGTTGCTTTGGGACCGTCTCTGGTTGGGGCTATTTTGCCATCTTATTAGAATAAATGGCGGGCGGAGGGTGTGCGGCTAAAGCCGCGCCTACAAAGCGCGTGTCAATGACTGGCGAGCAAGCCGCTGGGGGCTGGTAGTGGCACTCTCGGCCAAAATTGAATACGATTCGAAAATAATTCGACAACGGATGTTCGGATTGCGGCCAGCGGGTTGGCCAGACGGGGGAGTGAATCGCCATGCGCGAGAAACGGCAGGCGCGCGCGCAGCTGATTTGCAGCGAAGCGGCGCAGATGGCCTGCGAAATGGGCTTTTTTGATCTCAAGATGTCGGAGCTGGCGCGCCGCTGCGAGCTGTCGGTGGGCACCCTTTACAGCCACTACCCCTGCAAGGAAGACCTGCTGGTGGCGGTGGCGCTGGATGCGCTGCAGCGCCAGTACGAGCAGATACGCCGCGCCGCCGAGTTGGGTGACTCCCCGGTGCAGCGCTTTATTGCCGCCGACCTGGCGGCGCTGCGATTCAGCTGCGCTCACCCGGCGCTGACCGAGCTGGAGCGACTGGCGATGATGCCCTCTATCTGGCGGCGCAGCTCGCCGGGCCAGCACCAGTTGCTGGTCGATAAGTTCGATGCGGTCAATACTTACTTTCTGGAGTTCCTGCAGCAGGCGGCGCGGGCGGGCGAGATTAGCCTCAGTGAGGAGCGCCTGCAGTGGCTCAATGTCGGCGCCTGGTCGCTGTCTATGGGGATGGACGCGGTGTCCTGGTCCAACTTCAGTGTCGGCCGCTGGGCGCCGGCGCTGGAGGGTCATTGGGAGCCGGTGCATCGGGCCAATCTGGTCAGCTTTCTGCGCGGCTGGGGTTGGGTGGAGCCGGAACCGGAGGCGGTGGTAGCGCGCATTGCGGCGCAGCTACCGGAAATTCCAGAGAGGGATGGACAGTGAGGCTGGGATGCAGGCTGCAGTAAAGGCACTACTTATTATCGCGATTGCCGCGGCGGCGCTGGCTGCAGGTCTGTGGCTGCCGCAACTGGCCGAGCGCGCTGAACCAGACGCCGCCCATGTGCCGCCGCCGCTGCCGGTCAGTGCCGAGCAGGTGCGCCGGCAGCCGCTGCCGCGCAGTCTGGAGGGGCTGGGGCAGCTGGAGGCGCGGCGCCAGGTACAGGTGGCCGCCGAGGCCGACGGCCTGGTCACCGAAATCGCTTTCGAGTCCGGTCAGCGGGTGAAGGCCGGCGCACTGCTGGTGCAGGTGGACGACCGCGCCGAGCGCGCCGAACTCAAGCGCTACCGCGCCCAGCTGCAACTGGCCCAGCGCGAACTGAAGCGCCTGCTGGCGCTGGAAAACGTCGGCGCCACCCGTTCGCGGGTCGACCAGGAGCGCTCGCGGGTGGCCGAGGTGCAGAGCAGCATCGCCCATACCGAGGCGCTGCTGGATCACAAGCACATCAGCGCGCCGTTCGACGGTGTGCTCGGCATTCGCCGGGTGCAGCCTGGCCAGTACCTGCAGGCCGGTGACCCGCTGGTCACGCTCACCGATGTCAGCGGTTTCTGGGTCAATTTCGTATTGCCCGAAAGTGCGCTGTCGGCGGTGGCGGTGGGCCAGAGCGCGCAAGTGCATATCGATGCTTGGCCTGAGCAAGCGTTTGCCGCGCGCGTCACCAGTATCGAGCCGCAGATTGACGGCGAGCTGCACACGGTGATGCTGCAGGCGGCCTTGATTGATCCGCCCGAGTATCTGCGTCCCGGCCTGTTTGCGCGGGTGCGGGTGGAATTGCCGCCGGAACCCGACGCCATTCTGCTGCCGGAGACCGCAGTGGAGAGCAATACCTATGGCGACAGCGTTTACGTGCTGCAACGCACCGCCGACGGCGAGGGCTGGCAGGCGCTGCCGGTAGCGGTCACCCTGGGGCAGCGCGCCGGTGGCCGGGTGGCGATACGCAGTGGCCTCAAGCCCGGTGACCAGGTGGTCATCGCCGGCCAGAACCGGCTCTATCCCGGCGCCCGCGTCAGCCCGCAGCCGGGCGGTGACGCGGTGGCCGGAGAGCGCCTGCGGTGAGCGTGACCGACGTCTTCATTCGCCGGCCGGTGCTGGCGCTGGCCTGCAACGCCATCATTCTGCTGCTGGGGCTGATCGCCCTGCTGGCGCTGCCTATCCGCCAGTACCCGGCGCTGGAGGCGGCCACCATCAGCATCAG
>JBFHRT010000470.1:0-2454 GCA_041591575.1 Spongiibacteraceae bacterium | reverse complement strand
GAGATGAACGCGCAGGTGGCCAACTACGTGCGTGGCAAGGCCATTGAAATCGTCATTGTCGGCGTGACCACCTACATCGCCTTCGCCATTCTCGGCCTCAATTACGCCGCGCTGCTGGCGCTGCTGGTGGGGCTGTCAGTGGTGATTCCCTATATCGGCGCCGCGGTGGTGACCATTCCGGTGTTGTTGGTGGGTTTCATGCAGTGGGGCTGGAATTCGGAATTTTTCACCCTGTTTTTTGTCTATGGCGTGATCCAGGCGCTGGATGGCAACGTGCTGGTGCCGCTGCTGTTTTCCGAGGTGGTCAACCTGCATCCGGTGGCCATCATCCTGTCGGTGCTGGTATTTGGTGGTCTGTGGGGGCTGTGGGGGGTGTTCTTTGCCATTCCGCTGGCTACCCTGGTTAAGGCCATCTTCAATGCTTGGCCGGCACCCTCGAATCTGACATCCACAGAATAAACAGAGAGTTGACTATGGTCTATCGGGGCGCAGCCCTGGCCCGGGCAGGGCTTTGTCTTTTTTTGGTCTTGGTCGCCGCCTGCAGCTGGCTGCCGCGGCAGCCGGTGGCGGTGGTCCAGCCGGCCACCGACCAGCGCGAATTTCGCTATGTAGAGCTGCCCAACAAGCTGCGGGTGCTGCTGATCTCAGACCCCGGCGCCGACAAGGCCGCGGCTTCGCTGGACGTCAATGCCGGCAGCCGCCAGGACCCCGCCGATCGCCAGGGGCTGGCACACTTTCTGGAGCATATGCTGTTCCTGGGCACCGCCAAGTACCCCGATGCCGGTGAATATCAGGCCTTTATCGACGCCCACGGCGGCAGCCACAACGCCTACACCAGCTTTGAGCACACCAACTACTTTTTCGACGTGGCCGCCGAACACCTGGAGCCGGCACTGGACCGCTTTGCCCAGTTTTTTGTGGCGCCGCTGTTCAATGCCGAGTATGTGCAGCGCGAGGTCAACGCGGTGGATTCGGAGTACCGCGCGCGCATCAACGACGACCAGCGCCGCGCGCTGGACGTGCTCAAGGAGCTGAGCAACGCCGAGCACCCGTTCAGCAAGTTCAGCGTCGGCAGCCTGTCGACGCTGCTGGGCGGGCGCGGTGAGGCCGCCTTGCGCCAGGCGCTGTTGGACTTTTATGACGCGCACTATTCGGCCAATCGCATGGCGCTGACCGTGATCGGTCGCCAGTCGCTGGACGAGCTGGAGGCGCTGGTACGGCCGCGCTTCGAGCCGGTGCGCAACCGCGACGTTGCCTATGAGCCCATCGAGCAACCGCTGTTTGCACAGGCGCCGCTGTGGGTGGAGCTGGAACCCAAGCGCGAGCTGCGTGAGCTGTCACTAAATTTTGCCGTGCCGGATCTGCGCCAGCACTACCGCGCCAAACCGCTGAAGTATATCGGCAACCTGCTGGGACACGAGGGCGCGGGCAGCCTGTTGTCGCTGCTCAAGGCGCGAGGCTGGGCCGAGGCCCTCAGTGCCGGCGGTGGCCTCGACTATCAGGGCGGCGGCCTGTTCGGGGTGGACATTCATCTGACCGAAGCCGGCCTGGCACACGCCGACGAGATTGTGGCGCTGGTGTTTCGCGCCATCGCCGATATTCGCCAGGCGGGCATCAATGAGTGGCGCTACCGCGAGCAGCAGACCATCGGTCGCCAGCAGTTTGATTACCGCGCCCGTCCGGACGAAATTCGCGAGGCCAGCCACTTCAGTCACAGCCTGCAGCGCTATCCCGCCGAGGAGGTGGTGCGCGGCCCCTACCTGATGGAAGACTTCGACGCCGAACTGATCGGCGAGCTGTTGGCGCAGATGAATCCAGACAACGTGGTGGTGGCGCTGAGCGCCCCCGGCCTGGGTGGTGAGCGCCGTTCGGCGCTGTACGACGTGCCCTACAGCCTGCGCCCCATCAGCGCCGATACTCTGGCGCGCTGGCGCTCGCCGGCGCCTGCGGCGGAGCTGGCGCTGCCGGCGAAAAATGCCTTTATCGCCGAGAATTTCACCCTGCGTGCGGCGACCGATGCCAGCGCCGTGCCGCGTCGCCTGGATAGCGGCGGCCGTACTGAGCTGTGGTTCAAGCACGACGACGACTACGAACTGCCCAAGGGTAATATCCACCTGCTGATGCGCTCGCCCTTGGCCGCCGACAGTGCCGAGCATAGTGTGCTCACCGAGCTGTGGGAGCGCATGGTGGCCGACCAGCTCAATGAGTTTGTGTATCCCGCGCAACTGGCGGGGTTGAATTTCCAATTGCAGTCCACCTGGCGCGGCATGGAGCTGGCGATCAACGGCTTCGACGACAAGCAGGCGCTGCTGCTGGAGGAGATTGTGTCGACCCTGGGCAGCCCCGAGCCCGACGAGCGGCGCTTTGCGCGGGTGAAAACCGAGTATTTGCGCCAGTTGGAAAACCGCCGCGAGCTGGAGCCCTATCGTCTGGTCAGCAGCGAGATGCCGCGTC
>JBFHRT010000469.1:0-2457 GCA_041591575.1 Spongiibacteraceae bacterium | reverse complement strand
GGGTGCCGTGACAGCAGCGCTAGTAACCGCTCACCCTCTTCCAGGCCACCGCCGGCAGCGAAGCGCTCACCCAGTACCAGCTTTTCAGCAGCATCGTGCTGGTCGGCGCGGAACCAGAAGCTGTCGCGCTTCACGAAACCCAGCGGCTCGGCCTGACCGTAATCCAGGTCAAACCACTGCGCGCTGGCGCCAACAGGAAGCACCGTCCAACCGGTGAGCACACGTGCCGCATCGCGAACATCCCGCTCACTGTAACGACTGTCCGGCCCCAACGTCTGCAGTCCCAGTAGGCTGCGCGCCATCTCGAGATTAGGCCCGGTCGGCGCCCAGAACTCGCGCTTCAGGATCAGGTCAAATTCCTGCTCATGCTGCTCGATCACGGCCCGCGCGCGGGCAATACTCACGTCGGCATTGTCAGATGTCATCTTCAATGCGGACACTTTTTGCGCCATCAAGCTGTCGCTGTCGGCAATCTCGCTGGCCTGAGCATCGCGATGGTAAAACGCCAGCATCGCCGGGTGCGCCGTGCTTGCCTGCAGCAGTTCACAAAAGCGGCCAAGGGCGTTAGGGCGCAGCGCATCGCGCTCGAACGCCAGCACCCAGGGGCGGGAAGCAAAATTGCTGATGCTGGTAAAAAAGTGGTTCTGCCAGAACTCAGTCATCAGCTCACGCAGCTGATTTTCAGAGTAAAGCGCGCGCAACAGCTTTTGTGCCGGCAGCTGGGGCAGGTAAGCCGTTTCCATACGCTCATACCCCTGCCCTTCGGCAAACACCTCAAGCTTCTCGGCGATCACGGCGAAATCCACCGGCTCGTCGCGCGGTGGCAGCGTGTCAGGGTAGAAACGGCGCGCATGGGCGGCAGCTGTGCTGAATCCGGGGTAGCGCGCCGCCACTTCCTGCGCGGAAAGTGCCAGTGCATCCAGAGCACTGAGTTTGTCTGCCAATACCGGTTCCACCGCGGTCGCTTGCAGCTGAGACGCAAACCAGGCATCTGCGCCCTGCGCCATGACGGATTCGATATCGCCGGTACGCGCGCCGTAGGTAAAGCGATCTAACAGCACCTGCGCTGCCTGCCGCTCGCTCAAGCCAGCAAGGCGATAGGCGGACTCGATCGACTCCTGCACCTTATCGTCAGAACCAGCCATCGACAGGCAGCCTGCCAGCGTCGCCGCTAACAGTGCCGAACAGAACCCGCGAACCGCCACAGTACGCGCTCGAAAATATTCCAGTCGTATCGACACTATCGCCCTCCCGCCGCCGACGGCGCAGCAGCCAAACCGAAAACTTCGTGTTAAGCAGAGGCCGGCGGCCTCAGGTACTTACACCAGCTGTAGCGCTGCGAAATAGGCGCCTATCGCGGCAATAGCGGTGCCGGCAACGCGCGCGCCGCGCTGGGCCAGGCCCGCGCTAAGGCGGTTGATCAGCAGCGCTTCCAGCTGGATAACAGCGAACTGCAGTGTGGCAAACCCGAACAGGTAGGCTAGCAACGGAGTGGTCTCGGCGCCGACGATGGCTTCACCGTAGGCATAGCCGTGAAACAGGCCGGCAACGGTGACGCCCGCCAGCAGCAGCGGCAGCGCAGGCTTTTTATGGAAAAGTACGAACACACCCGCCAGCAGCACCGACAACGCTATCAGCAATTCAGCAGCCGGCAGATCCCAGCTCTGCAGGTGAACCAGGGTACCGATGACGGTGGCAATGGCGAAGGCCGCGGCCTGTGCCAGACGCGAAGCCGTCGGCAACAGCGCGGCCAGGAAGCCCATTGCCAAGATAAACGCGAAATGATCCATACCGATGATGGGGTGGCCTACACCTGACAGCAGACCCTGCATCAGGGTCTCAGGCGTCTGCCCGCCCATGGGATGGTGAGCAATTGCGGCGGGGCTGGCCAGCAAAGACAGGGCCAGGGCGGAAATGCGGGACATGTTCATCATACTTTTCCTTGTTGTTGACGTGAAAGTTGGCAGCGCGACATTGGCACACCGCCAAAACACACGTAGCTTGCGCCAAAAAATCCTGCGCCGTTACCAGCTGTCTAGTGCCACTGCCGGCCTTTCTGAAAGTCAAAAAAAAACGGCACGTCCTGTGCCAAACAGCATCCATGCCTGCTAGCACAATCAGAACAAGCGGTATTCCAGACCGACAATGGCATAGACGCCAGGCTGCTCATAACCCAGGCCTTCCTGGATATCCTCATCGGTAAGGTTTTCAACGCGGCCGTAGGCACTGAGCTTTTCATTCAGGCTTAAGCGTGCAGAGACATCCAGGCGAACGTATTCATCCATTTCGATATCGCCTGCCCAGCGTAGACGCGGACCGCTGTAGTAGAGGTTTGCACCCAGCACCACGTTGCTGACGTTGTAACTCAGACCCAGATTGGCTTTACTGCGGGCAATTTGTACCGTGCGCTCTGTGCCACCGGAATCCGTACGGGTATGTGAATCTGTATAGGTATAG
>JBFHRT010000468.1:0-2460 GCA_041591575.1 Spongiibacteraceae bacterium | reverse complement strand
GCCAGTTGCTGGCAGATGTCGGCTGCGCGCTCTGTTTCCAGCGTTAAAAAACCTCCCAGTTGTTGCAGCGGCGTGCCGTGGTCGCGGCGAATCAGCTGTGGGTTTAGATCCAGTGCATCAAATTCGGATGCCAGCAGCGCCAGCTGGTGCTGGCTGATCACGCGCAGCCGCTCGGGGCTCAAGCCCTGATCGCAAAAGAAATCAAATACCGCGGCGGCCCGGTAGTGGCTGCAGGGATCGTAGGTGGCGCCGGCGAAACGGCTGGCGCCGGCGCCGTATTGAACGCGGCCGCCGGGCGCCTCGCTCAGTGCGTCGAATTCGGCGAACCAGCCGGTGATTACCGGGCGCAGTTCGCAGCCTGGTGGTACGCGCAGAAAAGCATTGCCTTCGCCCAGCTGGCAGTATTTATACCCACCGCCTACCACGTAGGCTTCTTCCAAGCCCTGCTCGCTAAGCGCGAAGGGCAGGGCATTAATGGCGTGGTAGGCGTCCACCAAAAGTGCCGCGCCCTGTTCACGGCAGCGCCTTGCCAGCACATCGAGGTGGGGCACACGGTGGGCATTGGCATACAGCACTGCTGATACCAGCACCGCGGCGCAGCGCGAATCCACAGCCTCTGCCAGCCTCTCCGCCAGCGTCGTCGCGGGCTGGCTGGGCAGTCTCAGGATCTCAATGCCAGCTTCTTCCGCCAGCCGGTCCAGTTGGCGGCGCAGCGAGTGAAACTCGCCGTCGCTGCTCAGCAGCAGCGGTTGTTCTCTTAGCGGCAGGGCGGAGAGGAACCGCACCACTAGCTCGTGTGTGTTCTGTCCCAGGGCGATGCGCTCGGGCGCGTCTCCCAGCAGGCGGGCGAAGCCCTGGCGCACCTTGTCTGCCTGCACCAAGGCGCGCTCCCATTTGCGATCCAGCAGCTCGGCGGCGTCGGTCCAGGCCTGTTGCTGGGCCGCCATTGAACAGTCAGGCCAGGCCTGGTGGGAGTGACCGGTCAGCAGTACCCGCTCGCTCACCCTGAAATGACGATAGTGGCGGGCCAGTTCGCTGGGGTTGAAGCCGGGGGCGGGTGCGACAGCCGGGGAGCTGCTCATCAGAACTCCGTGCGAATCGCCCACAGATCGGGAAACAGCGGCCTGAGCAGGGTAGTGGCCAGGTACTCGGCACCGCTGCTGCCGCCGGTGCCCGGTTTGTTGCCAATGGTGCGTTGCACCATCTGTACATGGCGGTAGCGCCATTCCTGCAGGCCCTCGTCCAGGTCCACCATGCGTTCACAGAACTCCGCCAGCGGCGGGCTATTGCGGTAGACCTCAATCAGCACTGCCTGCAGCGCCGGGTCGGGGGTAGGCGGCTGACTGACGTCGCGCTGCAGCTGCGTCTCGGGAACGGCCACTCCCTGGGTGGCGAGAAAACGCAGAAAGTGGTCCCACAACCCGGGCGCCCGCAGGCGCTGCTGCAGTTCTGAATAGGAGCGGCTGCCGCTGGCATATTGCTGCAGCGGCGCCTCGCGCTTGTGGCCCAGGGCGAATTCCAGCGCGCGGAACTGCAGCGACTGAAAGCCGCTGCCGGCTTCCAGACGGTCGCGAAAGGCGAGGAACTCCAGTGGCGTCAGGGTTTCGAGGATGTCCACCTTGGTCACCAGCACCTTGAGAATAACGAGAATGCGGCCCATGGTGTGGTTGGCGCGTGCCAGGTCGCCCTCGTCCAGCCGGGCGTTGAGGTAGTCGATTTCGCGCAGGATCTGCTTAAACCACAGCTCGTAGCTCTGGTGAACCACGATAAACAGGTGCTCGTCGTGCTCGCCGGCGTGGTCCTGCAGCGCCAGCAGCTCGTCGAGCCGCAGATAACTGGCGTAGTCGGGCATGGTGGGACCTCGCCTTGAGTATAGTGGACTCCCCTCAATTTCTGCACGAGGGTAATTCCTGCACGAGGGCTGTCCCGGCGCGGCGTCTACACTATTGAAAGGACTGCCGCCGGGAGGAGTGCTTGATCGCCCGCTGCAAACTTATCTTTGCCGTGCTGCTGTGGCCGCTGCTGGTTAGCGCGCCGTCGCCCGCGGTACTCTGTATTGCCCATCGCGGGCACAGCGGCGCCTATGAGGGGAACACGCTGGAGGCCGTGCAGGCCGCCTGGGACGCCGGAGCCGATGCGGTGGAAGTCGATGTACGCCGGCTGGCTGACGGCTCACTGGTGCTGTTTCACGACCGCGAACATCAGAACCTGGAGGTGGAGGCGCTAAGTTATAGCGAGCTACAGGCGCTGACGCCGAATTTTCACGTACCGATGCTCACAGAAGTGCTAACCATACGGGCGCCGGGGCGGATACTGCTGCTGGATCTCAAGAGCGTAGGCCCAGACTTCGTCGGCGCCCTGCAAGCGGCATTGAAGGACGCTGAACTGGGTGATGGCGAGCTGTGGCTGCTGAGCAGCTCACTGACGCTGTTGGAGCAGCTGCGTGCCGTCATGCCAGAG
>JBFHRT010000467.1:0-2463 GCA_041591575.1 Spongiibacteraceae bacterium | reverse complement strand
CTAAGGTCTTTCTGCGTCGCAGCTAGGCTGACTACCGGTGGAATGCAGCAAGGCTGTGCTTATGTGAATCTACAGTGAGCAACCACAGGAGCGGAGTGAAGTGGGGGGAATGGCTCGCGACCCGATTCATAGCCGCGAACCGTGGTCGCTACGACAAGATTATCGGCCGGGACATATGGCGTTCCCGGCAGGCGCCTGCGGCCGGTGCGCGGCCGCAGGAAGGCTCAGTGGCTTTGGCGGTATTGCTGGTAAAAGGCAATGGCCTCGCCGATGGCTTCCTCGATAGGCCGAGGCTGCCAGCCAAGTTCGTCTTTCGCCTTGCTGTTGTCCATGCGCTTGATCAGGGTGAGCAGTCTGATAGACGAAACCGCAGCGCGATTGTCCTTGCGCAATACCCAGGTCACCGCTTCGAGAATGACCGCCATACCGTACATCAGCCACAGCGGAAACTTGTTTCGGGGCGCGGGCTTGCCGGCGGCCGCGGCGCCGGCCGAAAACAGCTCCTGCATCGTCAGGTAGCGGTCGCTAACGATATAGCGCTCGCCTATGCGGCCCTTTTCTGCTGCCAGTAACAGCGCCCGCGCCGCGTCTTTGATGCCCACGCTCTCGGCACCGCCGTCGAAGTAGAAGGGCAGTTTGCCTACTGCCGCATCCAGCAGCATCTTGCCGTGGGGGGTGGGGCCGAAGTCGTCAGGACCGTAGGTATTGGATACATTGCACACCACCGCCGGCAGTGTGCCCTGAGCGGCGCGCTCCAGCACCTGTTTTTCCGCTTCTGCCCGGGTGAGCACGTATTCGGGAGCCTGCTCCGCCCAGTTGAAGGCATCGTGTTCGCTGGCCACGCCCTTGGCGTTGATGCCAATGGTGACAAAACTGCTGGTGAACACGAACTTCTTCAATGGAAACTGGCCGGCGATGTCCAGTACGCCCTGCAGGCGGCGAACATTGGTTTCCCATAGCGGGCGGGTGTCGCGCAGCCAGGAGCGGGTGTCCACCACGCAGTAGAACACGTAGTCCACGCCTTCCAGTGCGCGGCGCAGTTCGGCTTCTTCAAATGGCGAGCCGTAATGGCGCTCGATGTCCAGGTGATCGGTGGCGCGCGTGTCGCTGGTTTCGCGCACCAGAATGCGTACATCGCAGCCGTCAGCTGCCAGTTGTTTGGTGACATGGCTGCCGAGGAAACCGCTGGCGCCGATGACAAGACACTTGCCCTTCAACATGTCATTACCCCCTTGCTTATAAAATTTGCCAGTATCTGCTTGATATTGTGTCTGGTAGTAGACGTTGTTGTCTTACCCACTTCTAAGCTGGTCAACATAAAGCAGCTTATTACGGACAGTTTGCCGCAGGACCGTCCACCAAAAATTCGCTGGACTCGCCGCTGTAAGGCTGTCGTTGTGTAGCGGTATTGGCCACGCCCTCGTAGCGCAGGCGGTAGCGGCCCGGCGCGGTATTGCGGGGAATGCGCCAGAGTATTTCCGCTTTCGAGTAAGGGCTGGCCACAAACTGTGGTTGCGGCGACTCAGAATGCCAGACAAAGCTGGTTTCTGGGTCGGCGTCGCGGGCAACCACCTGCCACTGGCCGCTGGCGAGCCGGCGTTCCACCCACAGAAAACTGCCGCCGGTTTTCAGGTCGCTGTTGGGGCTGGATGCCTGAAACACTGCCCGTGCAGTGTCGCCGGGCGCGTAGCGGGGTTGGGTATCTTCCAGCACAGCGCCGAAAGTACTGCCCAGCGGCGCGGCATCGAGGCCCTGCAGTGGCAGGGTCTGCAGCAGCTGCGGCGCGCTGCGCGGTGGCAGCGGGCCGCTGGCACTGGCGACACCGTCGCGCATATTCAGTGCCAGCCGCCGCAGTTCCTGTTGCACCGCTGCCAGCGACCAGGGGCCGAATTGGTTGGAGGCCCCCTCGTACATCTGCAACGCGTATTCCTCGCGGGTGGTGAGGTAGCTGACGTAGTCATTGGCCAGGCCGGTGATGACCACATAATCCACGCCATCGTCACGCAGCGCCTCGCTCACGGTGTCGCGAATGCGACGGCCGGCCATGGTGGTGATTTCCCAGGGCAGGCCGACAATGGCCAGGTTGCCCAGGCGTAACAGTTGGAAGGGGACAATATTGGCCGAGAGGTTGAGCGGCGGGCCCAGCACAAACAGCACCGGTTTTTCGGCCTGGCAGGCCAGGTCGACGCCCGGGGCCTGCTGCAGGTTACAACCCACCGCGTAGCTGAACAGCCAGGCCGGGCCGTTGCCACCGACCAGGTTGATGAAATCGGTCTGCACTGCCTGTGCGTAGTTGGGATCTTTGCAGCTAACCCCCGCCGGCGTGTAAGCCCCCGTCTCGCCCGGCTGTGCGCCGTGGCCGGCGGCGGGGAAGGACACTCCCATGGCGGCGGTGCAGGTGCGCTTGGGATCGGCGTCCATGTCGGCGGGGTGTTGCAGTGAGGCGAGAACGACCGGGTCGGT
>JBFHRT010000466.1:0-2473 GCA_041591575.1 Spongiibacteraceae bacterium | reverse complement strand
CTGGGTCACGGCCCTTACCTCTCGCTGCTCAGCAAGGCTCCACCTTACGGCTCGGCCCAAAAATCTACCTACTTGTTTGTAGATAAATTAGCGAGAATCTCAGGCGAGTGCAAGCCGCCCCTCAGCAACGCCGCCAAGCCCCTGTTTTTATTGAAGATACCGCCTTTCACACGCGGCGCTAACGCGCCCCGCGCGCACTCTCCCGCCTTGCCCGGGCACCTCAGAGAGCGGGCGCAGTGAGACTGACCAAACCGTTCAGCCCCTAAACGAACTGATTGCTATTGCCATTTCGAGTGCGAAACAAACCCGCTACTCTTTTTGGCTGCTGGCTCAAACAGGCCAAACAACTTTCCATGCAGGCAACTGCCAACAGGCGTGCCACCCTGCCGGCCGCCATAGCAGCGAGAATCGCCATGTCATTTGACTACATCATCATCGGTGCCGGCTCTGCCGGCTGTGTTATCGCTAACCGGCTGTCCGCCGACCCGCAGTGCAACGTGCTACTGCTGGAAGCCGGCCCCAAGGACAGCAACCCGATGATCCACATGCCCGGCGGCTGCGCCAAGGTGCTGCAGAGCGACACCCTGAACTGGCAGCTGTGGTCCACCCCGCAAAAACAATTGAACAACCGCCGCCTGTGGATACCCCGCGGCCGCACCCTGGGCGGTTCCTCCAGCGCCAACGGCATGGTGTATATCCGCGGCCACGCCAGCGACTACGACGACTGGGCCGCGGCGGGCAACGACGGCTGGAGCTATAAAGACGTACTGCCGCTGTTCAAGGGCTTTGAGGACCAGGTGCGCGGCGCCGACGACTACCACGGCGCCGGCGGCGAGCTGTATGTGGCCGACGCCCCCAGCGACAACCCGCTGTTTGATCGCTTTATCGATGCCGGCGTTGAACTCGGCATTCCCGCCAACAATGACTTCAACGGTGCCGAGCAGGAAGGCATTGGCCGCTTCCAGGTGACCATCAAGAATGGCGTGCGCTGGAGCGCCGCCACCGCCTTCCTGAAACCGGTTGTGAAACGCCCCAACCTCACCGTGCTGACCGGCGCCAACGTCACCCGCCTGCTGCTGCAGGGCGAGCACGTCACCGGTGTGGAGTATCAAGGCAGGAAAGGTCTTGAAAGCGTGTCGGCGCGGCGTGAAGTGATCCTCAGCGCCGGCGCGGTCAAGAACCCGCAGATTCTGCAGCTGTCCGGCATCGGCCACCCCGACGATCTGGCGTCGGTGGGCATCCAGGTGCGGCACACCCTGCCCGGCGTCGGCCGCAACCTGCAGGAACACCTGGATTTGTTGCTGCGCTACGAGTGCGTCGAGCCTATCACCCTCAACGGCGCCATGCGCCCAGATCGCCAACTCAAGGCGGGGCTGCAGTACATCCTGTTCAAAAAAGGCGTCGCCGCCTGCAATAACATTGAGGGCGGCGCCTTTGTAAAGTCAGACGCCGGCCTGAGCCGTCCCGACATCCAGCTTCACTTTGTACCCGCCAATATGCAGGGACTCACCGACCCGCTGCCCAAACAGCACGGCATCACCCTGCACGCCTGCAATCTGCGCCCCGAGAGCCGCGGCAGCGTGACACTGGCCTCCAGCAATCCGCTGGATGCGCCACTGATCGATTTTAATTTCCTGGACAGCGACGCCGACTGGCAGCAGATGTTCAAAGCCCTGAAGCTGTCGCAGGAGCTAATGGCCGCCAGGGCATGGGATGGGTTGATCGGCCGACCGCTGCTGCCGGAAACTATCTGCCGCGACGAGGACAGCATGCGCGCCGCCATCGCCGCCTGCAGCGAAACCGTGTACCACCCGGTGGGCACCTGCAAAATGGGCGCGGACGAAATGGCGGTGGTCGACTCTCAGCTGAGCGTGCACGGCATTCAGGGGTTGCGCATTGCCGACGCCTCCATCATGCCCACCCTGATCGGCGGCAACACCAATGCGCCAGCGATGATGATCGGCGAAAAGTGCGCGCAGTTGATTCAAGCATCGTCCGACTCCGCCGCGGCCTGACTCAGGGCAAGATGCAGGCGCGACTGCGCAGTAAGCTCAATTCACCTATGTGCCGATGGATGGCGCTTGCCCCCATCGGCCTAGCGAGTTCCTCCCTGCAGTGAAATGCGGCTGGCGTGAGGCCGCGCAATGTCTTTTCCTCCCCTATCAACAATTGCACAATTGCACAATTATGCAATAATTGCCAATCACTGAATTCGCACCGGGAGGCCCTGTGTCCATCACCGAGCGCTTAAATCACAACTGCCAGTGCATTGCCGCCGATACCCAGCAATTACCGCAACAGGCGGGCAGCGACTGGTCAGGGAGCGTCGCCCGGTATCCCGTGTTTGTGGCCCAGCGGGATATCGATACGATGACCGCAGTGGTCGAGGTTATCAGCGAGCTGAGCGGCAACCACCGTTATCGCGCTTTGGTTGAACCGATGCTGCCCACGATCGTGACTCATCCCCAGGCCG
>JBFHRT010000465.1:0-2478 GCA_041591575.1 Spongiibacteraceae bacterium | reverse complement strand
TGCGCCTTGGCAATATCGCCAACTTCCCGTTTATTGATCCGCCAGAAGGCAGCCTGATCCGTGACGGCTACCGTCTGCTGGAAGAACTCGGCGCCATGCACAAGGATCAGCTCACCGCCACCGGCCGGCAACTGGCGCGGCTGCCGGTGGATCCGCGCTTGGCGCGCATGCTGGTGGCGGCAGCGGAACAACACAGCCTGCGCGAGGTGCTGATTATTGTTGCCGCCATGGCGGTGCAGGATCCCCGTGACCGGCCGCCAGAGGCACGCCAGCAGGCCGATCAGGCCCATCAGCCGTTTACCGACAAGGAATCCGATTTCCTGTTTTTCCTCAAGCTCTGGCCATGGGCAGAGGAACAGCGCGAGGCACTGTCACGCAACCAGTATGAAAAGCTGCTGCGCAAAACCTTCCTCGCCCCGCTGCGCATGCAGGAATGGCGCGACACCCATCACCAGTTGCTGCTGCAATGTCGCGAACTGCAACTGAATCTGAACAGTGCGCCGGCCACCTTCGAGCAGATTCACCGTGCGCTGCTTACCGGCCTGCTCGGCAATGTGCTGAAACGCACCGAGGAGGGCGACTGGCTCTCCACCCGCAGCCGCAAACCGCAACTGTGGCCCGGCTCGGCGCTGTCAAAAAGCAAATCGCCCTGGCTGATGGCCGCCGAACAAGTGGAAACCTCGCGCCTGTTTGCTCGCACCCTGGCCAAGATCGAACCGGAATGGATCGAGCAGCAGGGCAGTCATCTGGTCAAGCGCAGCTATATCGAACCGCACTGGTCGAAAAAACGTGGCACGGTGATGGCCACCGAACAGGTCAGCCTGTTTGGTTTGCTGATTCGCAGCGATCGCAAGATCAACTATGCCCAGCATGATCCGGCGCTGGCCCGCGAGCTGCTGATTCGCGAAGGGCTGGTCAACGGCGCGCTCAGCCGCGAACCGGCCTTCGTCAAAACCAACCGCGACAACATCGAAGCCCTGCAGCAGGAAGAAAACAAACTGCGCCGCCGCGACCTGCTCGCCGACGAAGACGCGCAAGTGGCGTACTACGATGCGCGCCTGCCACAGGACATCGTCAGCCTTACCCATCTGGAAAGCTGGCTGCGCCACAAGGCCGATGACGCCGCCCGCAGCGCGCTGATCATGGACGAGGCATTCCTGCTCGGCGGCCAGAACGCGGCGGACGAGCACCAGTTCCCCGCCAACCTCAATGTCGGCGGCGTGCAGTTCGCGCTGGAATACCAGTTCGACCCCGGCAGCGGTCGCGACGGTGTCTGGATCGTGGTGCCGGTGGCGCTGCTCAATCGCCTGGAGCCGGTGGATCTGGATTGGCTGGTGCCGGGCTGGCTGAGTGATCGCATCGAAGCGCTGATTCGCGCGCTGCCGAAAGCCAGGCGCCGCAACTTCGTGCCGGTGCCGGACTATGTTCGTGCCGTGATGGCACGGTTGACCCCGGGCCGCGAAGCGCTGCTGCCGGCGCTGACTCGCGAACTGCAATCGCTCAGCGGCGTGCGTATCGAACAGGAAGAATGGCCGGAAGACGCGCTACCCGCGCACCTGCGTTTTCATATCCGCGTGGTCGACGGCAACCGCACCCTGGCCGAAGGGCAGGACCTCGCCGCCCTGAAAAAGCAGTTCGCCGAACAGATGCAACAGGTGGTGCCCACCGTACTGCCCGACGACGGCCCCAGCGGCCGCGACTGGGTGTTTGGCACCCTGCCGGAATGGCAAGACAGCCCCCACGGCGGCGTCGAAGTGCGGCTGTGGCCGGCGCTGGTGGACGACAAGGAACAGGTCACCCTGAAGTGGCAAAGCGACGCCAGTCAGGCCGGCTGGCTGCACCGCTGGGCGACTGCGCGATTGATCTGGATGCGCCTCGCCGTGCAATACCGCGAACTGCGCCAGCGCGGCGAAAAGCTGCCCGGCTTCCAGAAAGCCGTACTCGGCAGCAACGCCAAAGTCATCCTCGACGACGCCCTGCTGCGCATCGTCGCCGATCACTTCCAGCTCGATGAACCGATTCGCGACGCACAAAGCTTCGCCGCCCGCCTGCAACAACACAGCGGTGACATCGTGCCGGTGGCTGACAAACGCCTCGCCCTGATCAGCGAGGTATTAAGCGAACGCGCCGACCTGCAACGCAGCCTAAACCGCAACTTCCCGCTGGCCTGGGCCCACGCCCACCGCGACATCAGCGCCCAGCTCGATGCCCTGATGGGCGAGGGATTCCTGCGCCAGACCCCGGCCCCCTGGCTCGACGAACTGCCCCGTTACCTGAAAGCCATCCGCCTGCGCATCGACAAACTCGGCGGCCAGATCGGCAAGGACCGCGCCACCGTCGCCGAACTCGACGCCCTGTGGCAACAATACCAGGCCCGCGCCGCCGGCCGCCCGCTGTGGCAACAACCGGAACCGCTGGTGCGCTACCGCTTTATGCTGGAGGAGTACCGCGTCAGCGTGTTCGCCCAGCAGCTGGGCA
>JBFHRT010000464.1:0-2480 GCA_041591575.1 Spongiibacteraceae bacterium | reverse complement strand
ACGGCGCTGTAGCTACTGGCGGTCTCTGCGTCGGTGGCCGCCTGCAGCGCCGCCTCCTCCTGGGCCAGCGCGCGCTGCAGCTCCTGTTGTTGCTGCTGCTCCAAGCGCCGGCGCTCTTCCACCTGGCGCTTGCGCTCTGCTTCTTTGCGTTCGGCCTCTTTCTTGCGCTCGGCTTCTTTTTTACGTTCGGCTTCCTGCCGCTTGCGCTCGGCTTCTTTGCGCTGGCGCTCTGCCTCGCGCTTCTTGGCCTCGGCGGCCTCGCGTTCCTGCTTTTTGGGATCGGGCCTGGGTTCGGCTTTCGGCTCCGGCTTGGGCTCCGGCGCTGGCTTGGGCGCTACTTGCGGCTTGGGCGGCGCCTTGGGTTCCAGCACCACCAGCTTGGCCTGTACAAACTGCGGCAACGGCCGCGCGCGCAGCTGCTCACTGGAGCCGGGCAGGCCCCAGAACAGCAGCGCCAGCACTATAGCGTGCATGGCCAGCGTCATTGTCAGCGGCAGAAAAAAGGCGCGCAGCATAATTCAGCGGGGGTTCTCGGTAACCAGACCCACCGCCGGCGCACCGGCGCTCTGCAGTGCCGCCATCAGCTCCACCACCTTGCCGTAGGGCACCGCGGTATCGCCCCATACCAACACCTGGGTCTCGGGCTTGCGCCGCATCACCTTGGTCACCCGCGCCTGAATATCGTCCAGCGGCCGCACCTGCTCCTCGTCACCGAGGTTGATGTAGAGGCTGCCGTCAGCCTTGATCGACACAATCAGCGGCTCGTCTTGCTGCTCGTCCATGGGCTCGGCCGGCGCGTCGGGCAGATCGACCCGCACGCCCTGCATCAGCAGCGGTGCCGTCACCATAAACACGATCAGCAGCACCAGCATCACGTCGATGTAGGGCACCACATTGATCTGGGCCATGGGCTTGTGCTTGGCCTTGCGCTCAAACATCGGCTACCCCTGTCAGCTGTGGGCGTGGAGTTGCCGGTGCAGGATACTGGAAAACTCCTCGGCAAAAGTGGCGTACTGGTTGCCCAGGCCGTCGGCGCGGGCGGAGAAGCGGTTATAGGCCACCACCGCCGGGATGGCGGCAAACAGGCCCATGGCCGTAGCCACCAGCGCCTCGGAAATACCCGGCGCCACCACCGCCAGGGTGGCGTGATGGACATTGGCCAGCCCCTGGAAAGAGCCCATGATGCCCCACACCGTGCCCAGCAGCCCCACATAGGGACTGGTGGAGCCGACCGTGGCCAGGAACGGCAGGTGCTTGTCCATGCGCTCTTCCTCGCGGGACAGCGCCACGCGCATGGCGCGCTGACTGCCCTCCATCACCGCATCGGAATCCACCTTGCCCTTCTGGCGCAGGCGCGTGTACTCGCGAAAGCCGGCGCGGAAGATGGCCTCCACACCCATGGCGGTGTGGCCCTTTTCCTGGTGGGCACTGCCCTCGCGGTAGAGGTCCGAAAGGTCGACGCCGGACCAGAACTGGCCCTCAAAGCCCTGCATGGCGCGCTGGGCGGCGCCGAAATAAAACCAGCGCTGCACAATCATAAACCAGGACACCACCGACGCCAGCAACAGTATCGCCATGATGGCCTGCACGAACAGGCTGGCATTCATCACCAGGTGCCAGACCGAGAGCTCTTGGGTCACTATGTACTACTCCGTGTTATTTATTCTGCAATCCAATAGGTCAATCCTGACCTATTGGATTGTCGCCCGCCAAGCTAGTTCGTTGACGGACTTATGGTGTTGGCGCGCAGCGCGGCGGCGATTTCGCGGGGAATCCGCCGCGGTTTCATAGTATGACGGTCAACACAGACCACTTGCACGGTACCGGCGCACAGAACCTCATCGCCGCGCCGCACCGATTGTTCAAACAACAGGTTGGCGCCGCCGAAACGGGCGATCTGCGCGGTCGCCACCAGTTCATCATCGAGCTGGGCCGGGCGCAGGTATTTGACCTGCGCCTCGCTGACCACAAACATCAAATCTGCGCTGAATATATAGTCTTTGCCATAGCCGTGCCAGCGCATTAATTCCGTTCTGGCCCGCTCCATATACTTCAGGTAATTGACGTAGTAGACAATTCCGCCGGCATCGGTGTCTTCGATGTAGACCCGCAGCGGCAGCTGAAATTCCCTCATTCGGAAACATCTCCGCCATCGATTGGCAGTTCCGACTGCACGCCGGCACTGGCGAGGCCGAAATGCAGGTAGGCGTTGCGGGTGACCATGCGCCCACGCGGTGTGCGCAGCATATAGCCCTGCTGAATCAGGAAGGGCTCAAGCACATCCTCGATGGTGCCGCGCTCCTCGCCGATGGCTGCCGCCAGGCTGTCGACGCCTACCGGGCCGCCGTCGAACTTCTCGATCATCGCCAGCAGCAGGCGCCGGTCCAGGTGATCGAAACCGAGGCGATCCACGTGCAGCATGTCGAGTGCGCGATCGGCGATGTCGCGGCTGATGCGGCCGTCGTCCTTGACCTCGGCGT
>JBFHRT010000463.1:0-2482 GCA_041591575.1 Spongiibacteraceae bacterium | reverse complement strand
CCGCTACAACACCCAGATCGACGGCCGCTACTACCGCGTGATCGAGCGCCGCTACAGCATTTACCCCCAGGCCAGCGGTGAACTGGAGATACCGGCGCTGACCTTCCAGGCGCGGGTGGAGGGCTATCGCCAGTCGCTGCTGGACCCGGGCAAGCTGGTGATCAAGCGCATCCGCGAACACCGCGTCACGGTGCTGCCACCGCCGGCTGAATTCAGCGGCCCAGTGTGGCTGCCGGCTCGCCAGCTCAACCTCAGCCAGCACTGGAGCTCCGACCCCACCGCACTGAAAGTCGGCGACTCCATCACCCGCACCGTCAGCCTGCAGGCCGACGGGTTGCTGGGTTCGCAACTGCCGGCGCTGCCTGCCACCGAACTGGCGGGCGCCAAGCTCTACCCGGATAAAGCCAAGATCGAAAACGGCGACGAGCAGTCGCCCTGGACCGGGGTGCGCAGCGAAGCTACCGCCATCATCCCCACCGCCCCCGGCGAGTTTCTGCTGCCGGAAATCCGCATTCCCTGGTGGAACACCGAAACCCAGCAAATGGAAGTGGCGGTACTGCCCGAGTTTCGCTTTAGCGTCGCGCCCGCCGCTGGCAGCGCGGCCGACACTGCAGCTACCAGCGGCGGTCCAACAGCGGCCCGCAGCGGTAACGGCGCCCAAGTGGGGGCCAGCGCCAGTCGCGACGGTGCCACCGAAACCGTCACCGTCTACCGCCGCGACCCGCTGCTGCTGGGCGCCATCGCGCTGCTGTTAGTGAGCAACCTGCTGTTTGCACTGGCCTGGCTGCGCAGCCGGCAAGGCCGTCAGCAAACCGTCGCCGCGGCATCACTCAGCGGCGAAGCCCAGCCCGCCACCACCGAGCGCGATGCCTTCAACGCGCTGAAATCTGCCTGCGCGCAGAACGCCGACGCCGCCGAGCTGCGACGCCATCTGCTGGCCTGGGGCGCCGCCTACTGTGGCCACCCCGTCACGCTGACAGAGCTGGGGGAGCGAGTGCCAGAGCTGGCCACCCTCGGCCGCGCGCTGGATGCCCAGTTGTACGGCAGCGGCAGTGCAGCTATCGACTCGCGGGCGCTGTTGGCCGCGGTCAGCGAACGGCGCAAAACACCTTATTCAACGACAACTGGCAAAAACGAAACCCTACAACCGCTCTACCCGGCTTCGTAAACGCCGCCGCACTTATTCGGCAATCTGCGGTTGATCGCGCAGGGCTATCAGGCAAAGGCCGATGGCCGCCATATTGGTGGTCACCGGGTTAAAGGCGCCGACCAACAACTCCGGCGTCACGATGGCCACATCAACTAACAACAGCAGCAGCGATAGCAAGGCCAACTGTAACGGCCACCGTGCCCGACGCCACAACAGCAGCGCCATGCCCAGCAACACTTCCGCGACACCGGCAGCGGCGGCCACCCGCTCCGCGGGCAGCACCAGACCGTGGGCCTGAATCATCTGTACTTCCAGCGGGCTCAGGAACAGAATCTTGGGAACCAGCCCGTGATACAGGAAAAGCGCGCCGAGAATCGTGCGCGCCAGCAGCGGATTGCTTACCTCGCACTTGGCGGCGCCATTGATATTTACCTTAGCCATGCGGCGCGGACCCACCCTGCAAAAAACGCCGCTCCTGTGCCTTCGACGGCAACAGACACTGTTGGTAGCGGCCGAACAGGTGATAGCGGTTTAGAGCGATACGGTCGTAGATCCAATTGCGAATCGGCGCAGGAACCCACTTCAATACCAACAGAAAACACCAGGGCTTGGGCAGCTGTGCCATCACCCGCAGAAAGGCATCACTCTGCCGGTAAGCGCTGCCGCCCTCCACCAACAGCATGGTGTCATAGCGGTCCGTAGGCAGTCCAAACCAGGCCAGGATCGCCAGCCCCTCCGGCGATTGCACGGTGCAGAGTTTGAACGCGGCCTGCCGATCACGCTCGATCAGAAAACGACTCCAGCCGTTGCACAGTCGGCAAACGCCGTCGAATAACACCACTTTGTCGTCGCGCTGAATGAGCGGTGGTAGCCCTGTTGTTATTGTCTTGTCTTGAGCGCGCTTTCCATTGTGCATAGCTGACTATCCCTGTCTCTGCCGGTGAGGGTATTTGTCGCAAGTATTTGGCAAGTTTTATTAGAACCAACTTTCCGTCGCCGGTCCACGGCGCGATATAGCGGCCTAGAAGTTAGCGGACGCGCTTTGCGCTATCTTCGCTTCCAGCGCGATAAAACGCGCGTCCTCGGCCAACGCCTGCGCGCGCTCGATGGCCACGCGGGCGGCATCGTAGTCGCCGTGCTCAAAGGCGCGGCGCGCCTGGCTGTAGTGGTAGTAGGGATTGCTGTCGCGGTAGCGCTGCACCCGTGCCTGCAGTTGCGCCGCCAGTTCACTGCGCCCCTGCTGCTGGTACAGGCGCTGCAGACCGCTCAGCGCCGGCAGTTCGTCGGGGTTGTGCGCCAACGCCTGCAGCCAGGCGGATTCCGCCGCATCCT
>JBFHRT010000462.1:0-2485 GCA_041591575.1 Spongiibacteraceae bacterium | reverse complement strand
TGCCCGCCAGCCCCTGTAGTTCTGCCAGCTGATACCACACCGCGGGGTCGGTGGGGCGGCGCTTGGCGTGTGCCAGCAGCAGCTCCTCGGCCTCGTGGGCGCGGTTGCTGGCCTGCAGCACCGCTGCCAGCTGCATGGTCAGCGGGTGGTTGCCCGGTGATAGTGCCAGGTTGCCGCGCAGCAGCTTGGCCGCTTTGGCGTGCTCGCCGCGGCCGCTGAGAATATCGGCGCTGGCAGCGACGTAGGCGATGCGATGGGGGTCGTCGCGCAGCAGCGGCGCCAGCTGTGCCTGGGCTTCGTCCCAGCGGCCCAGCCGCGCCAGGGTCAGGGCGATGCCGTAGCGCAGGGCTTCGCTGGGGTTGTCCTGCTGCTGGTGTTGCCACTGTTTGAGCAGCGCGCTGGGGTTGTCGGCGAAATGCAGTGTCACCCGGGTTTTCATCAACTGGAAATTGAGGTTGTCGGTGTACACCTTGCGCTGATACTGGCGAGCGCGATTGCGGCCGTCGTTGATGCGGTTTTCGGTCAGTGGGTGGGTGAGCAGAAATTCCGGCGGGCGCTGGCGCGAATAGCGCAGCTGCTTGTTCATGTTCTCAAACATGGCGGGAATGGCGTTGGGGTCCATGTCTGCTTTGGCCAGGGTCTTCATGCCAATACGATCGGCCTCGCGTTCGTGTTCGCGGCTATAGCGCAGCTGCGACTGCAGACCGGCGGCCTGACCGGCGGCGATGGCGGCGATACCGGCGTCGCCGCCGGCGGTGGCGGCCAGCACCACGCCAGCCATCAGTCCTGCCAGCGTGGACAGGGTGCTCTCGCGCTGCTTTTCCACCGAGCGCGCGAAGTGGCGCTGGCTGAGGTGAGCCAGTTCGTGGCCGATGACCCCGGCCAGCTGTGCCTCGTTGTCGGCGTAGAGAAACAGGCCGTTGTGAACGCCAATGACGCCGCCGGGCACGGCGAAGGCGTTGAGATTCTGGTTTTCCACCACCACCAGTTCCAGGCGCTTGTCGCTGAGTTCGCTGTGGTGCGCCAGTCGGAACAGCAGATCTTCGGTGTAGCTTTGTAGCAGCGGGTCGCGACTAATGTCGACGCGGCTGCGGAAGGCCTTCAGCCAGGCGCGCCCCAGCTCGTATTCCTGGTCCGCCGAGAAGCGGCTGGAGCTGGCGTCGCCCAGCTCCGGCAGTGCCAGATTCTCATCGTTCGCCGCTTTGGCGTAGGCA
Source organism: Spongiibacteraceae bacterium (assembly GCA_041591575.1). GTDB lineage: Bacteria > Pseudomonadota > Gammaproteobacteria > Pseudomonadales > Spongiibacteraceae > JBFHRT01. The sequence goes on along the minus strand of JBFHRT010000462.1, from coordinate 1,271 downwards.
GCAGCCGGGGCTGCTGCGGGAAGCAGCAGCTGCGCGGCGAGCAGCAGGCTAAGACATTTTTTCAACACGGAGATACGCAGGCCTTTTGGGAGTTTCACAACTGTATCGGTTTGCCGCGGCTCAGTACAAGCCGCAGCGCGTTAGACCGCGAGCAGGTGTGAAAAGTGCCGCTGGCTGCGAGCGAATATGTAGTCGGTTGTGGCACTGAGTTACACTAGTTGATCGTTTGGAATGATAAGCGCGGTGAGCGGGAGAGGCCGGATGAGTGAGAACAGCGTGCAGGAAGTGGATGCCAGAGGTCTGGATTGCCCGCTGCCCCTGCTCAAGGCCAAGCAGGCGCTCAACAAGCTGAGCAGCGGCGAGCGCCTGCGGGTGCTGGCTACCGATGCCGGCTCGGTGCGCGATTTTCGGGTGTTCGCCGAGCAGAGTGGGCACCAGCTGCTGGAGAGCAGCGAGCGAGACGGGGTTTATAGCTACCTGCTGCAAAAGCAGTGAGCCACGGACTGTAGGGCTAAGGAAATAGAATGCTCAAGATATTACATAGCTGGCTGAACCGACTGTTTGCCGAAGAGGAAACGGTGGTGCTGCTGTTGTTGTTGCTCGGCTGCCTGCTGCTGATCGTGACCCTGGGCGACGTGCTGGGGCCGGTGATTGCCAGTGTGATCTTCGCCTATATGATGCAGGGTATTACCGCCAGCATGGCACGGCTGGGGGCGCCGCACTGGCTGGGTGTGATCACCGCCTTCCTGATTTTTATGGGCATCTCATTGAGTGTGCTATTTGTGCTGTTGCCGCTGGTTTGGCAGCAGCTGACCAACCTGGTGCAGGAATTGCCCAATTGGCTGCGCCTGCTACAGCAGTCGCTGCTGTTACTGCCCGAGCGCTCCGACCTGGTTACCGAGGAGCAAATCCGGGCGTTGATCAGCGCCGCCGGCGCCGAGATCGGCAAGATGGGGCAGCGGGTGGTGTCTTTCTCAATTGCCCAGATTCCCAACCTGGTGGGTGTCGTCATTTACCTGGTGCTGGTGCCGATTCTGGTGTTTTTCTTTCTCAAGGATAAAGACCAGCTGCTGAACTGGCTGGCATCACTGCTGCCAAAGCGGCGCCCGCTGATGACCAGCGTGTGGCACGAGATGAACGCGCAGGTGGCCAACTACGTGCGTGGCAAGGCCATTGAAATCGTCATTGTCGGCGTGACCACCTACATCGCCTTCGCCATTCTCGGCCTCAATTACGCCGCGCTGCTGGCGCTGCTGGTGGGGCTGTCAGTG
>JBFHRT010000461.1:0-2500 GCA_041591575.1 Spongiibacteraceae bacterium | reverse complement strand
TCGAGGAAGGTCTGGCGCACCAGCACGGCAATGGTGTCCTCGGTGATTTTCAGCCAGTTGCCGGGCTTGGGTTCCCGGCTCAGCCAGATTTCCAGGCTGCCGTCGGCATTGACCTCGAGGCCGCTGTGAGTGTCCAGCGCCCCCACCGACACCATATTGCTGTCTTCGTCCTCATAGCCGCCGGCGATGGCGATCAGCCCCAGGTAGGCGACGCTGCCGCGGCTGCCGCTGATCTTGTAGTCGTAGCGACCGTTGATTTCGGCGCGCTGGTAGTAGTTGTCGGGATTGTCGGCGCCGATCTTGGCGGTCTCGTGGGAGGGCCGATAGAAGCTGGGAAAGTCGCGGTCGCTGCACTCCATAAACATATCCAGCGAGATGCGCGTCAGCCGCGTCAGGTAGCGCCAGCCCTCGGCGCGGGTAAAGGCATCCGCCGGCGCCTCCGGGCGCAGAATCTGCTGGCCGGCGGCCTTCAGCGAGTCACAAAACGCCTCCCAGGCGCTGCCATCTACCACAGACTGTATCGGGTCCCTGTCAGCCATACCGCTCTCCTGATCTGAGTGTGTCGATGAGAGGCATTGTGGCAGAGCCCGCCGGGGGCAGCATCACCCAGCCGGGTGGTGTATATGGGAGACGCAAGAAGCCGCTGTTTAAACCGCAATATGCGCCAGGTGGTGGGTCATATCGACCATGCGCGAGGCGAAGCCCCACTCGTTGTCGTACCAGGCCATCAGCTTGAGCTGACTGCCCACCACCCGGGTGTGATTGGCGTCGTAGATGGCCGAGGCCGGATGGTGGCAGAAATCCACCGATACCAGTGGCGCCTCGCTGCAGGCCAGCACCCCCGCCAGCTCGCCGGCGGCGGCCTCACTCATCGCCGCGTGCACCTCCGCTTCGCTGGCGGGCCGCTCCAGGGTGCAGTGCAGATCCAGCAGCGACACATTGGCGGTGGGCACCCGCACCGCCATGCCGTCCAGCCGCCCGGCCAGTTCCGGCAGCACCTGCCCCAGCGCGGCGGCAGCGCCCGTCTTGGTGGGAATCATCGACAGTGCGCCGGCGCGGGCGCGAAACAGGTCGCTGGCGGCGGTGTCTACCAGATGCTGTTCGTTGGTGTAGGCATGCACCGTGGTCATCTGGCCGCAGCGTATGCCGAAGCGCTGCTGCAGCACCTTGGCGATTACCGCCAGACAGTTGGTGGTGCAGGAGGCATTGGAGACCACTCGGTGCCGAGGCGCGATACTGTGGTGATTGACCCCAAACACCGCGGTGATGTCCGCCCGCTGCAGTGGCGCGCTCGCCAGCACGCGGCCGGCGCCGGCCTCCAGGTGGGCAGCAGCGTCATCGCGGCTGCGGCAGAGTCCGGAGCACTCCAGCACCAGATCCACCCGCTCCTCGCCCCAGGGCAGCGCCTCGCGCTCGCGCTCGGCCAGCAGCTGTATGCGCCGCCCGGCCACGCTCAGCACATCGTGTTCCAGCTGCAGTTCGTGCTGCAGGCGACCATGAACGGAATCGTATTGCAGCAGGTGCAGCAGCGCGCCGCGATCGCCGGGATCGTTGATGGCCACCAACTCGATGCCATTACCGCGCGCCAATAGCGCGCGCAGCACGCAGCGGCCGATGCGGCCAAAGCCATTGATCGCCACCCGCATAAACACTCCCTATCCACTGACCCGCGGCAGAATCTCAGTGCTTTAGCAGATAATAGATCAGTTGGGTGATCAGCAGCGCAAACACCAGGCCGATCAGCCATGGCGACAGCCGCGACATCTGCTCCTGCGACATCGGTTTGGCGAAGCGCTCGGTGAACAGCACAATGGCCGCCAGCCCGCCGAAGATGCCCAGGAGTAGCCATAACAGGGTCATTGGGACGCGTCCTCAACGGCCGTGTGGCGCCAGGCCCACAGCCACGCACCGATCAGCATTAATGCGGCCACAAAGTGCAGGAAGCCGGCGATGCCTTCACAGCTATCGAGCAAGCCCCAGCGCGACAGCAACCAGTTCCAGTCGTGAATATGGCCGCCGACCAGGGGCAGCAACTGCGCCTTGGCGTCGCCGAGATAACGCGCCACGTTCATCAGGCTTTCCGCCAGCCAGACAGCGCAGACTGCGGTGCTGAGCACCTGCTGCTCAAGGTAGAACTTCACCGTAAACGCCAGCGGAAACAGCAATTGCCCCAGGCTGCCGGCGAGAAAATGCAAGGTGCCGCCGCCAAAGCCCAGCAGCATATGCCCGCCTTCGTGCAACGCCAGATTGACGTTATCGATGAAGTGGTAGTCGTAAAAGAAGATCAGCCAGCCGATATAAGGCAGCAGTACCAGCAGTGGCCATCGTTCTGTCATGGCTCAATCCCTCCGACTGCTGCCGCCGGTGGCAAAGGTCAGCGGCGTATCGCCCAACTGCTCGCGCACCTGTGCATACCAGGCCGAGGGATTATCTACCTCGCCTTCCTCGTTCAGCGGCGGGTAGTCCAGGTCGTAGTGCTCGCAGAAATGGCGCAGCTTGG
>JBFHRT010000460.1:0-2507 GCA_041591575.1 Spongiibacteraceae bacterium | reverse complement strand
GGCGCTGGTGCTGGGCCCGGTGGCCATGCCCGACATTCTGATGGGCGTTAGCCTGCTGCTGCTGTTCATGCTGCTCAACGTCAGCCTGGGGCTGGTATCCATCACCCTGGCGCACGTCACCTTCTGCATCGGCTTCGTCGCGCTGTCGGTACAGGCGCGCATGGCCGGCATGGACGACAGCCTCAGCGAAGCCGCCCGCGACCTCGGCGCCGGCCCCTGGCGGTGTTTTCGGCTGATCACCCTGCCGCTGCTGGCGCCCGGCATCATCGCCGGGGCGCTGATGGCCTTCACCCTGTCCATCGACGATTTTGTGATTACCTTTTTTACCGCCGGCGTAGGCAGCAACACACTTCCGCTGGAGATCTACTCCATGGTAAAAATTGCCGTCACCCCGGAAGTCAACGCGGTGTCGACACTGTTGATGCTGGTGACGCTGATCCTGATCAGCGCCATCTCCCGTTTGTATCCGGCCGCGCTGCGCGGCCAATAATTCCTGCGGAGAATGCCGTGAAACGACTGCTGGCCACCCTGCTGCTCCCCCTCGCCTGTGCCACTACTGCGGCCGAGGAATTGCACCTGTTCAACTGGAACGACTATATCGCCGACGACACCGTCAAGCGCTTCGAGGCCCAGTGCCAGTGCAAGGTGGTGCAGGACTACTACTCGGCCACCGAAGAAATGATGGCCAAGCTGCTGGCCGGTGCCAGCGGCTACGACGTGGTAATTCCCACCCAGAACGCGGTGCAGGCGCTCATCGCTCAGGGCTACCTGCAGGCGCTGGACAAGACCCGGCTGCCCAACCTGAAAAACGCCGCCCCCGGTTACCTCAACCGCGACTACGACCCCGGCAACGTCTACTCGGTGCCCTACGCCTTTACCACCACACTGGTCGGCTACAACGCCACCGAGCTGAAAGCGCTGGGCATCGACGCGTCCGACTGGTCGGTGATCTTCGAGCCGGCGGTGCTGGAAAAGCTGCGCGGCAAGGTCACCGTGATGGACGACTACGAGGAGCTGTTCGCCGCGGCGCTGATCTATCTCGGCTACTCCGCCAACGACACCAACGAAGCCCACCTGCGCGAAGCCCAGCAGCTGATCCTGCGCGCCAAGCCCTACTGGGCAGCCTTCAACTCCTCCAGCTATATCAAGGAGCTGACGGTTGGTAATATCTGGGTGGCGCACGGTTACTCCAGCGATATGTACCAGGCGCAACTGGATGCACGCGCGGCGGGCCGCAGCTTTGAACTCGCCTTCGCACTGCCGAAACAGGGCGCGGTGCTGGCCCTGGACAACATGGTTATTCCAAAAACCGCACGCAATTCTGCACTGGCGCACCAGTTCATCGACTTCATGCTGGCCGCGGAAAACGCCGCCGAGCTGACCAACCTGATGGGCACCGGCAATCCCAATGCCGCGGCGCGCGCCCATATCGAACCCCAGATTCTCGACATTGCCGCCATCTTTCCCGATGAGGCGAGCCAGCAAAAACTGGAAACCCTGAAGACACTCAACGGCAAACAGCGCCGGCTGATCAACCGCCTGTGGACCGAGATCAAACTGAAATAATCGATTGCCAACGGCGGCGAAATCACCTGCGCAAAAACTGTTCAATTACAAACTTTCTGCTATTGTATAGGCTATCTGTCGATCGCCCGCCGCACGGGCGATCGCCTCACAAAACCACAATCGGCGATAGAGGGCAGGACGGATGGCAAACAGCAAATCAGCGGGTACCATTGCTGCATTGAAAAAGGAAATCACGGCGCTGGAGCTCAAGCTGGAAAAAGCCCGCGACCGCTGGATCAAGGATGCCGAGAAAGCCTGGAAGGACGCAAAAAAACGCGCTGAAAAAGCGCAGAAGTCGGTTCAGGCCGAGCAGAAACGCCTGAAACAATTGCAGCAAAAAGCCAAGAAAGACCTGACCAAAGCCCTGGAGCGACAGCTGGATCGCGCCAAAGCGGCTTATGACACCGCGTGGGAAATCGAACAGGAAACCAAGGACATCGTCGTACACGCCTACGAGCAGCTGAAGGCCGCCAAGGTGTCGAGCAAGCGCGCCGAGATTCTTGCCAAGGCAGCCGCCGATGCGCGCAAGGCCTTTACGTCACACCTGAGCAAGCCGAGCAATCCCAAGAAGAAAGCAGCGGCTAAAAAAGCCCCGGCTAAAAAAGCCACTGCCAAGAAAGCCGCCGCGAAGAAGGCCCCTGCCAAGAAAGCCCCGGCCAAGAAAACAGCCACTGCTAAAGCGACTACTGCCAAGAAAGCACCGGCGAAGAAGGCTCCCGCTAAGAAAGCGGCGGCAAAGAAAGCAGTGGCAAAGAAAGCACCCGCCAAGAAAGCCGCTCCCAAGAAAAAAGCCGCCGCGAAGAAAGCGCCGGCTTCAACCGCCGCAGCCAGTCCAGCAACAGCTAGCAGCCCCGCGGCCGGCGCCACTGCCAGCCCGGCGGCGCCCAGCGCGCCCACTACTGGCGGCGACAGCTAAGCCATCGCGGTGGGGGGGGGGGGGG
>JBFHRT010000459.1:0-2509 GCA_041591575.1 Spongiibacteraceae bacterium | reverse complement strand
CTGCTGGGTCTCGATGCGATCGCCCAGGTTCTGCGCGTAGACACTGGGGTCCTGCGCCCACTGGGTCGAGTCCAGGTAGATCGGCAGCTGTTTTTCCACCGACTCGCCCAGCGCCGCGCTTTCGCGGAACTGCGGCTTTGGCGGCTCGGCGCTGGCATCCTCGGTAAGCTTTTCCTGCGCTGCCTGCACAGGCGACGCTATCGCCAGTGCTACTGACAGGCACAGCGCTGCCGGCTTCAGCGCGGCGGGCAGCGATTGCGCAAACCCCACGCTTTTCATTTCAGGCGCTCTCAGCGACGCCTTTGCCAGTCGCCGCTTCATCGCTTGCTGCTCCTCTGCGGGGGAGCGCCTGTTCGCCAGAACACTTCCGTTTCTATCACCAGTTCGTAGGGATTACCCATTTGCGCCCACTGCTCTGTAATCAGGCGTTTCATGGCCTTGAGACGTTGTTCCACCAGCCCCTTGTGCTCGACTTCCGCCATATAGCTCAGTCGCAGCAGCGAGGGCGCTTCCTCCAGCTGTTCCATCAGCAGCGGCAGGCGAGACTGCCATTGCAGGCGCATGACATCGCTGCCGGGCTGGAATACCGCGTCGGCAAGATCCAGCCGCACCACCCGGTGCAGCGCAGCGCCAAAGTTGAATTTGATCATCTTGCCTCGGGTGGCCCGCTGCACCAGCGGGTTCTCCGTGGTCATGCGATAGCCGGTGGGCAGGGTGCGATCGTCCACCTTGAGGATGAAGTTAGAACCGCGGTTTTCATCCGGCACCACCGCACAGGTGATGTGGAAGCGACCGTGTTCGTCACTGGTCACCGCCAGCCCGCGCGCGGTCACCGCACGCACGCCCGGCAGACCGGCCTCGCCCTGATCCTGATAACCGTTCTGATTGGCATCGTCATAGACCTTGCCGATCACGTCGGTGCAATCGAAATCGGGATCGGGCACCACCCGCACCGCCGCGCTCGCCTCGCCAGACACGGCGGTGTCTGCGCCAGAAGTCGCGGTGTGAATTACCTGGGCGCGGTTGACGTACTCGCCCTCGCTGACGCCGGCGCCGACGATAAACAGCAGTTTCAGGCTGTGCTGGCCGTCCGCCGCCAGGTCCAGGTCGCGCAGGATCAACTGGCGCCCCACCATCTCCAGCTGCACCGGCTGGCCGTCGAGTCGCGCCGAGTCGGCCACGTATTTGAATCCGGCCGGGAAGCTGTCGACGATGGCCAGGTCAGGAATGGGCATGCCATAGGTATTGCTCACCCGAATCACGTAGGGCACGAACTGGCCACGGCTGACGTTCACTATCGCCGCGGTTTTGCTGATAGCCACCGCACCGTCCAATACCGGGTCCACCGGGATATGGTTGTTGAAGATCTGGCTGTCGTTGGGCAGATCGCTGTTGCTGAATGACAGGTGCAGGTAGTAGGCGGTGAGCGGGCTGCCCGCCGCCACCGACTGCGCCGGCGGCATGGCCGAGGCCTGGGTCTCACAGGCCGCGGTGCCGACCACCGCATCGCCGCTACAGCTGGGCACGTCGTAGGCTGCAGTGTTTGCATCACTGCTCGGCGCTATCACCCGCGACACCCCCGGCTCGTAATCGCCGTTGGCCGGCGGTACCACCTCAATCCGGTAGTCGTCGCCACTGGCGCAGGAAACATCGGCGAAGTTCAGGTCGAACTTATAAAAACCGTCGGCGGAGGTGACCTGGCCCTGCTGCGCCGGGTCATCGAAGCAGCTGGCGGCAACGGGCGTGCCCGTGGCATCGACCAGGCGCAGGGTGGCGCCCGCCACCGGCTCCCGGCTGATGGAGTTGTACACCACGCCGTTGGGATCGATGGGCAGGTTAAGGTTGTTCACCAGGCTGTCGGCGCGGGCAGTGATACCGCTGATGCGCTGCAGTTCGTTGGTGAAGGCAGAATCCGCCAGACCCAGTTTGACCGAGCCTGCGCCGGCACCCGGCGCCTCGAAGCGCAGTTCGTAGGCTTCGCCGCTACGGGTTTCCGGCAGGCCGACGAATTCATAAAAACCGTCCTTGCCCACGGTGCGCGTCAACAGCGCAATGCCATTGCGCGACAACTCCACCGACCAGCCAGCCAGCAGCGGCTCGCTGTTGTCGTAGACGTTGTCGAAGTTGGTGTCGCGCCAGGCGCGGCCGCGCAGGGTCGCGGTACCGGGGATGGCGCCCACTTCGGCCACCACGGTGCTTTGGGCGCTACGGCTGCCATTGTCCCAGCTCACTTCACCGGTATTGCTGATGACGGTGCCCACCGGCACCGCGTTGTTCACCAGCACGCGGAAGCGCAGGGTGGCGGTGGCGCCCACCGGCAGCGGGCCGTAAGCGCTGCCGAAGTCGGCGGACAGCACGCCGCCCGCCTCGCTGACGCCGGCAGTGCTGCCATTGAGGCGCGCCGAGCCGCCGATATAGGTGGCCTGCCCCGTCATGCCGTTGAGGTCATCGCTCAGCAGCACTTGGGTGGCGGGCACCGCGCCGCTGTTGGTGACCTGCACGGTGTATT
>JBFHRT010000458.1:0-2509 GCA_041591575.1 Spongiibacteraceae bacterium | reverse complement strand
CGCTTTTCTGCCTCGCGTTTCTGGGACGACGTGCAGCGCAGCGGCGCTACCGCTTTTTGTTATATCGGCGAGCTGTGTCGCTACCTGCTGGCGCAACCGGTGTCTGAGGCTGAGCAAAACCACAAGGTCCGTGTCTGTATCGGCAACGGCCTGCGCCCGGAGTTGTGGAAGGAGTTTCGCGAGCGTTTCCAGATTCCCCATATCAACGAATTCTATGGTGCCAGCGAGTGTAACCTGGTGTTCACCAACACCTTTGATGTCGACGGCTCCTGCGGATTCTGCCCGCTGGCTTTCGAAGTGGTGGCCTTCGACACCGCCAGCGAACAGCCGCTGCGCGACAAGCGAGGCCGCCTGGTCAAAGTGAAGCGCGGCGACAGCGGCCTGCTGCTGGCCAAGGTGACCGAGCGCTCGCCCTTCGACGGCTATACCAACGCCGAGGAGGGCGAGAAGAAACTGCTGCGCAACGGTTTCAAGAACGGCGACTGCTGGTTCAACACCGGCGACCTGGTGCGCAAGATGGGCTACCGCCATATCCAGTTTGTGGACCGCACCGGCGACACCTTCCGCTGGAAGGGCGAGAACGTGGCCACCACCGAGGTGGAGGCAGCGGTCGACACCTACCCGCAGGTGGAACAGAGCGTGGTCTACGGTGTGGAAGTGCCCGGCGCCGAAGGCCGCGCCGGCATGGCTGCGATTACACTGGCGGTGCCCGCAGCGGAACTGGATCTGGCCACTCTCGCCGCCCACCTGCAACAGCAGCTGCCCGCCTACGCAGTACCCTTGTTCCTGCGCCTGCTGGACGTCATCGACACCACCAGCACCTTCAAGTCGCGGCGGGTGGAACTGCGCGATGCCGGCTACGCCGCCAATGGTGAAACCGTGTATATGCTGGCGCCTGGACAGCAGGGCTATGTGCCTCTCAGCGACGAGCTTCGCGCCCAGCTGGAGGCGGGTGAATTGCGGCTGTAACACCGCCGTTACGTTAGCGTTACATCACCGGCGTCGCGTCATGTTTTCCTCTGCGGGCTAAGGTGTTGCCGCTAGATAGACCCAGCCCTGGATGCGGGGGCTTGGTCTACACTCAATCCCATATTGGTTTGCCAGGCCGGTGCCTGAGCAGGGCCGGCGGGGAGGGAGTGATGAAGCGTATTTCAGGGCGCCGCTCTGCGCTGCTAGTGGCATTGCTGGGCAGCCTGTTGCTGGCCGCCTGCGAACGCAAGACCACCGAGGAAAGCGCGCCGGCGACCGCGAAAACCCCTGAGACGGCCGCGACCGCGGCGCCTTCCGGCGACAGTCCACTGGGCGATGTGAATTTTCAGGTGTCCTGTGCCGAGGGGGGGCGGGCTGACTTCGATCGCGCCGTGGCGCTGCTGCATCACATGATGTATGCCCAGGCACGGCAGGCCTTCGCCGACATTATCGAGCGCGACCCCGGCTGTGCCATGGCTCACTGGGGCGTGGCGATGTCACTGTTTCAGCCGTTGTGGCCCACCCGGCCCAGTGCCGAGGATTTGCAGCGCGGCGCCCAGGCCGTGCAGCAGGCTGACGAACTGCAGCCGCCGACGGGGCGGGAGCGGGCGCTGCTGGCGGCGGCGAAAGCCTTTTATCGCGAGCCTGACAGTGCCGACTGGTGGACGCGCATTAACCGTTGGGCCGAGCGCATGGCGCTAGCCTATACGGCAGAGCCCGACGATATTGAGATCGCCGCTTTCTACGCCCTGTCACAGCTGGCCCTGGCGCCGGTGAGCGAAGACGCGCTGAGCCGTAACGCCCGCGCCGGCGCGGTACTGTCGGCCATTCACCAGCGCTCGCCGCGACACCCCGGCGCCATTCACTACACCATCCACGCCAACGATGTAGACAGCCGCGCCGGCCAGTCGCTGGAGGTGGTGCGCAGCTACGCCGATATTGCGCCCGATGTGCCACACGCGCTGCATATGCCCACCCATATCTTTGTGCGTCTGGGCGAGTGGCCCGAGGTCATTGCCTGGAACCGGCGCTCGGCCACGGCGGCGCTGAAATACCCCGCTGGCAAGCAGCTGTCTCACCACTACCTGCACGCGGCCGACTACCTGGTCTATGCCCATCTGCAGCGGGGCGAGGACCAGCAGGCCAAGACGGCGCTGGATGAAGCGCTGGCCATGCAGGGCTATCAGCCCAGTTTTATCAGCGCCTTCCACCTGGCGGTAATGCCGGCGCGCTACGCGGTGGAGCGGCGCCAGTGGGCCGAGGCAGCGGCGCTTGAGCCGGCGGCGGTGGCCGACATTCCCTGGGAGCAGTTTGCCTGGGCCGAGTCGCTGAGCTGGTTTGGCCGCGGCTTGGGGCTGGCCAACAGCGGCGATGCCAATGGTGCCAGCGCGGCCGAGAAGAAGATGCTGGCGCTGGCCGACCGTGCACGCGCGGATGGTGAGCAGGCCTTTGCCCGCTATATCGAAATAGACCGTTTGATACTGGCCGGGCACATCGCCCGCGCGCGCGGCAAGCCCGCCGAGGCGGAAAAGCAGCTGCG
>JBFHRT010000457.1:0-2516 GCA_041591575.1 Spongiibacteraceae bacterium | reverse complement strand
TCCGGAAAATTGTAGGTGCCGGTGTCGTAGGTGGAAATTGGCCGGTCGATGACATTGGCGTTGCGGAAAATGACGTTGCGGTGCAGGTTCTTGTAGTCCGGCGCATCGGTGTATTCGTAGCCGATAAAGGTGGTGAATTCGCAGTTTTCACTGCGGTCGTAATGGTCCTCGGCGGCCTGCTGAATATTGCCCCAGAATTCTTTGTCGCCGGCGTCGCAGTCCGACAGCTTACAGGCAAAGCTCTTGTCCTTTTGCGCTTTCTCGCTGGCCACACCCATGCTGGCCCAGTAGTCGGCTGCCAGCAGCTGCACAATAAAGATGTTGCTGCGGGTGGCGATGCAGTAGGGGAACCAGTAGCCGAGCTTGCCGGGATCATTGGTACAAACGTTGATCTGGCCCAGAAATTCCGCGTGGTCGGTGACGGCGGTGAAGTCCAGCGGCCGCTGAATGCGGGCTTTGAGTTTCTGTTCACCGTCTTCATTGGGCAGCGCAATAGTTTCGCCCTTGGCGTAGCGGTAGGCGTCCCAGGGATCGTTGCGCTGGCTCGAGATATACGAGTCGAAAGAGTAGCTGGTGTGCACATGCAGATCGCCAAATAGCGGCTGGCGTTGCGGATCGTAGTTGTTACAGGGGGCGCGTTCTTCCGTGCGCTCGAAAGGCAGCTCGGACGGTGCGGCCGCGTGCGCATTGGCGATAGCCAGCAGGGCGGTGGCGGCAACACTGAGCGCGAGTCGGAACAGGTGCATGACAGGACTCCTCGGTCGATAATGGGCCGATCATAGCGAATAAAACAAGCGTTTTAAAGTGGCGGGTGGCCAGTTTTCGCCAAGCTGTAGCTACTGGCGCCGTCCCTTCGTACACTGTGGCGATGCTCACTAGCCAAGGATAGTCGAGGTGAACGACCCCGCCGCTCCCGTCTTCGATGCCCACCTGCACATCATCGACCCACGCTTTCCGCTGGTGCCCAACCGGGGCTACCTGCCGCCAGCCTATGGCGTTGACGACTATCGGCGCCAGGTGGCGAATCTGCCGCTGGTCGGCGGCGCCGTGGTGTCGGGCTCTTTTCAGGCTTTCGATCAGGACTATTTACTGGCGGCCCTGTCGTCGCTGGGGGCCGGCTTTGTCGGCGTCACGCAACTGCCGGCATCGGTCAGTGACGCCGAGATCCAGCGGTTATCAGCCGGTGGGGTGCGGGCGCTGCGCTTCAATGTGCGCCGCGGCGGTTCAGCAGATCTTGCCGAGCTGGAGCCCTTTGCACGGCGGGTGCATGAGCTGGCGGGCTGGCATGTGGAGCTCTATGTCGATGCTGCCGAGATTAACGATGCCCTGTACGCAACGCTGGTGTCGCTGCCGGCAGTCAGTATCGATCACCTGGGATTGAGCCGCCGCGGTTTGCCTCGTCTCTATCAGTTAGTGGAAGCAGGAGTGAAGGTGAAGGCCACCGGATTTTCTCGGGTGGATTTTGAGGTGGTGGAGGTCTTGCGCCGCATTGCCGAGATCAACCCGCAGGCGCTGATGTTCGGCACCGATCTGCCGGGTACCCGTGCGCCTCGCCCGTTTGGCGCCGACGATTTGAAACTGCTGCTCGATACGCTGGGCGAAGGCCTGGCGCGTCTGGCGCTGTGTGAGAACGCGCGGGCGTTTTATCGGTTGGGTGGTGCTGATGCGTCCTAGCAATCAGGATTTGTAGCTGCTGATTTATCCGCAGGGTAGCTGTTAGTTGTGTGGTATTTGTGCGGCTGAAGCCACACCTACAAGGGACGAGTAAGGGCTATTGCGGGGTTTCGTCGACTACCAGCTCTCTGGGCAACAGTACGGTCACTGCCAGACCGCTGCCGGTATTGGCGGCGCTGACGCGGCCGCCGTGGGCCTCGATATGGCGCTGCACGATCGACAGTCCCAGGCCGTAACCACCGCTGTCGCGGGCGCGGGCGCTGTCCAGTCGGTAAAAGGGCAGGAAAATCGACGCCAGTTCCTCCTCGGGCACGCCGGGGCCATGGTCGATAACCTGCAGCCGAATCCATGCCGGGTCACCGGTATCCAGCCGAATCAATACTTCACTGTTTTCGACCGTGTGGCGCAGGGCGTTGCGCAGCAGGTTTTCCAGTGCCGAGTGCAGTTCGCGGGCGGCGCCGCGTACTAGCAGGCTGGGCACATCGCTGTCACAGCGCAGCCGGCAGCCACGGCTGTTGGCCTCCAGTTGGTTACTGTCCACTAAGGTTTGCAACAGTGCGCTCAGGTCGATGGTATCGTGGAGTTCAGGTTTGCGCTGTGGGTCGCTGAGCAGCTGGTCGATCATCTCATTGAGCTGTTCACACTCGCGCCCGATGCGCGCCAGCTCTGCATGATCACCGCTCTTGCGCTGGGCCAAGGCCAGCGCCGCCTGAATGCGTGCCAGGGGGCTGCGCAGTTCGTGAGATACGTCGCGAATCAGTTGCCGTTGCTGCTGTCGGGCACGGTTGAGCTGGTCAGTCATGCTGTTGAAATCGCGGGTGAGTTGCGCAATTTCGTCGCTG
>JBFHRT010000456.1:0-2520 GCA_041591575.1 Spongiibacteraceae bacterium | reverse complement strand
CCATTGCTGCAGTGCTCGGCATCCAGCGCAAAATCGCTCCAGGGGCGGGCGCCAGCGCCGGGGCCGAAGCGATTGACGTCCTGTCCCCAGAGCAGGAATTCCAGCGCGTGAAAGCCGGTGAGCACATTGCTTTCGACATCACTGAGGGCCTGCAGCACCAGCAGCTGCTGACGGGAAATGACGGGCAGCGGCACATCGCGGCCGCTCACGGTCAGGCTGTCACTGCCGATCAGGTTGGCGCGGCCCCAGGGGTTGGTGTCGGAGGCGACGTAGCTGGCATCCACATAGTCGATCAGGCCCTCGTCGATAGGCCAGCTGTTGACCTTGGCCTCCCACTCGTCCACCACCCAGTTGCCAAAGCGCAGCGCCTCGGTCTGCGAGTAGGGAATACGAGAGTGCAGCCAGGCCTCGCGCGCGTCCTGCAGGGTCTGCTCCGAGGGCTCGGCGGCCAGTGTGTCGACGGCGCGGTAGAGGGCGTCGGCGGCGTCCAGGCTGTCACTGAATGCGGCGTGGGCCAGCTCGCGGTAGCCCTCCAGCACCGCACGCCGCTCACGCTCGCCCGAGCACGCCACCAGCAACAATGTCACCAACAACGTCAGCAACAGCGTGCCCAGCTGGGTGAGGCTGCGTCGAAAGCGTGGGGCAGCTGGTGTCATACAATCTATCTCCCTGCAGCGCTGCCCCGGCTTCGGCTCAGCGCAGTACGATGAGCTGGTACTTTTTCTTGCCCAGTTTGAGCAGATAGTAGCAGCCGTAGCGTGCCCGCTCGGGGGCGAAGGTGTCGGCATTGCTCATGTTGTCGGCGGCGCCCAGTGCGCGGCCGTTAACGAACACCGAGCCGTGGCCCAGCGCGTCTTTGACCTGCTTGCCGGATTTCACCATGCCGATATCGGTGAGCAGCTGGGTCAACGGCTTGTCGGCCACCTCGGCGCGGTCGAGTTCGGCCGCGGGCAGCCCGTCCAACTGCAGCTGGCAGAAGTCGTCCTCGGACAGCTCGTCGGCGTCGCCGCTGAACAGCGAGGCGGTGATGCGCTCGGCGGCGGCCAGGCCGTCGTCGCCGTGAATCAGCCGCGTCACTTCCTCGGCGAGGATGCGCTGGGCCTGGGGACGGCCGGCGGCCTCGCGGTCGGCGGCCTCGATCTCGTCGATGCGCGCCGGCGTCAGGAAGGTGAAATAGCGCAGGAACTTGTAAACGTCGGCGTCGGCGGTGTTCAGCCAGAACTGGTAAAAGGCGTAGGGCGAGGTGCGCGCCGGATCCAGCCAGATGGTGCCGCTCTCGGTCTTGCCGAACTTGGTGCCGTCGGCCTTGGTCACCAGCGGCATGGTCATGCCGAACACCTGCTCGCCGTTGCTGCGGCGGGTGAGGTCGATACCGCCGGTGATGTTGCCCCACTGATCAGAGCCACCGATCTGCACCGAGCAGCCCAGGCGCCGGTTGAGTTCGGCAAAATCATAGGACTGCAGGATCATATAGGTGAATTCAGTAAAGGAGATGCCCTCGCCCTCGCGCTCCAGGCGCTGCTTTACCGATTCTTTCTGGATCATGGCGTTGACGGCGAAATGCTTGCCGACATCGCGCAGGAAACTGAGCAGGTCGATATCACCGATCCAGTCGAGGTTGTTGACCACCTCGGCGGCATTGTCGCCGCAGTCGAAGTCGATGAACTGGCTGACCTGGCCGCGGATCTTGTCCACCCAGCCGGCCACCACCTCGGGGCTGTTGAGCGAGCGCTCCTGGGCCTTGAAGCTGGGGTCGCCGATCAAGCCGGTGGCGCCGCCCACCAGGGCGATGGGCTTGTGCCCGGCCAGTTGGAAGCGGCGCAGGGTCAGCAGCGGTACCAGGCTGCCGATATGCAGACTGTCGGCAGTGGGGTCGAAACCGCAGTAAACCGTGCGCGGCTGTTGCAGGTGCTCGGCGAAGGCCTCGTCGCCACTGGCCTGGTGAACCAGGCCGCGCGCCTGTAGCTCGGCAAAGAGAGTCGATGGAGCGGTCGACATGTCGGCAACCCTATATGATCTGGTGTGGTTAAGCGGGGAGCGGGCACAATACAACAACCCGTAATAAATGCAACATTGCCCCACCGCCGGCATTTGTGATTCGCGAGCGGGACGCGTTATTTGTATACTGCCGGGGATTTCCGCCAATTTATCAGGAATTGCCGTAGCGGACCCACAAGCCAGATGTTAGCTCCCATCGCACGTACATTGGCGCTGATTGCGCGCCTTCCGCACCGTCACCTGGTGATGGCCGCCAGTACCCTGGTCGCCACCGTATTGGCGCTGTTTCTGATCCCGGGCGAGGAGGCCGAGGCGCGGCGTACGGCCATACCCCTGAGCCTTGAGCTGAAACCACCCAGCGTTGCCCGCGACCTGGCCGAGGAGCCGCTGGGCCTGGAGCTGCCCTGGCAGCACATCGAGGTGCGCCCCGGCGACAATCTGTCGCTGATCTTCCAGCGCGCCGGGCTGGGACCGCGGGATGTGCACGAAGTCATTACCGGCGCCAACCAGGCGCAGGCACTG
>JBFHRT010000455.1:0-2525 GCA_041591575.1 Spongiibacteraceae bacterium | reverse complement strand
GGCATTGGTACGCTGGATCGCTCCGATCCTGAGTTTCACCGCCGACGAGCTGTGGCAGAACCTGCCCGGCGAGCGCAGCGGCCCGGTGTTTGCCGCCGAGTGGTATGGCGATCTGGCGCAGCTGGACGCAGCCGACGAATTGGGCAATGGCTACTGGACCCAACTGCAAGCGGTGAAAACCGCAGTTAACAAGGTGCTGGAGGGCGCGCGCAACGAGGGCGCCATCGGCGGCACCCTGCAGGCGGAAATTACCCTCTACTGCGACGGCGAATTGCGTGAGCAGCTGGCCAAGCTGGGCGACGAGCTGCGTTTCGTATTGATCACCTCGGCGGCGCGGCTGGCACCGCTGGCTGAGGCCGAGGGCGCCCGCGCCACCGACATTGATGGCCTGGAAGTGGCCGTGGCGGCCAGCGAGGGGCAGAAGTGCGTGCGCTGCTGGCATTACCGCGACGAAGTCGGTCGTATCGAGCAGCACCCGGAACTCTGCGAGCGCTGCGTGGAAAACATCGACGGCGCCGGCGAACAGCGCCTTTACGCCTGAGGACTGAACGTGCGCTGGCACATCATCAAGTGGTACGTCCTGGCGGCGCTGATAGTCGGCTTCGATCAGTTGAGCAAATACCTCGCCGTTCACGGCCTGGAATACGGCGAGCCTGTTGAGCTGCTGGCGGTGCTGGACCTGACGCTGCAATACAATACCGGTGCAGCATTCAGCTTTCTGGCCGGTGCTGGCGGCTGGCAGCGCTGGATGTTTGCCGGTATCGCCATCGCCATCAGCGTAGTGCTGGTGGTGTGGATTTCCCGTGTGGCGCGGCACCAGCGCCTGTTGTCGGCGGCGCTGGCCTGCATTCTCGGCGGTGCCATCGGCAATCTGTGGGACCGGCTGGCACTGGGCTATGTGGTGGATTTTATCTCCGCACACTGGGAGCAGAGCTACTTCCCGGCGTTCAATGTCGCCGATGCCGCCATCACCATCGGCGCCGGGCTGATGTTGCTGGACATGTTCCTTCATCCGGAATCTTCGCGAGATTAACACTATGACTGAGCTGGTGGTCGGTCCCGACACCCGTATTACGCTGCACTTCGCCCTGTCGCTGGAAGATGGACGCGAGGTGGACTCCACCTTTGGCAAATCGCCCGCTACTTTTGAATACGGCGACGGCAACCTGCTGCCCGGTTTTGAAAAGCACTTGCTGGGTCTTGGTGTGGGGGCCAACGAGACTTTTACCGTGCCGCCCGAAGATGCGTTTGGCCAGCCGAACCCCGCCAATGTCCAGCGCTTTCCCCGCGGTGACTTTGCCGAGGACATGGAGCTGGCCGAGGGGCTGGTGATTTCCTTTGCCGATGCGGCGCGGGCGGAACTGCCCGGCGTGGTCAAATCCTTCTCCGACGGCGAGGTGGTGGTCGACTTCAACCACCCGCTGGCGGGGCACACCTTGAAGTTCAAAGTGGAGGTGGTGGACCTGCGGGTTCGCTAGTTGAACATGAGCGACAAGATCCAGATCATGCTGGCCAACCCCCGCGGGTTCTGCGCCGGGGTGGACCGCGCCATCGAGATCGTCAACCGGGCGCTGGACGTTTTCGGCGCCCCCATCTACGTGCGTCACGAAGTGGTGCACAACAAATTCGTGGTGGAAAACCTGCGCCAGCGCGGCGCGGTCTTTGTCGACGAGCTGGATGAAGTGCCAGACGACGTGATCGTGATCTTCAGTGCCCACGGCGTCTCCCAGGCGGTACGCGAAGAAGCGGCGCGCCGGGGCCTCAAAGTGTTCGATGCGACCTGTCCGCTGGTCACCAAAGTGCATATGGAGGTGGTCAAGTTCAGCGCCGAGGGTCGCGAGTGCGTGTTGATCGGCCACCGCGGTCACCCCGAAGTCGAAGGCACCATGGGCCAGTACGACGATGGCAAGGGGGGCGGCATCTATCTGGTGGAAGACGTCGAACAGGTGCAAACGTTGCAAGTGCGCGACCCCGAGCACCTGTCCTTTGTCACCCAGACCACGCTGTCCATGGATGATACCGCCGCAGTGATCGATGCCCTGCGCCAGCGTTTTCCCGCGATTGAGGGGCCGCGCAAGGATGATATCTGCTACGCCACTCAAAACCGTCAGGACGCGGTCAAAACCCTCGCGGGCCAGGCAGAGCTGGTATTGGTGGTTGGCTCGCCCAATTCCTCAAACTCCAACCGCCTGCGCGAGCTGGCCGAGCGCCGCGGCTGTCGCGCACACCTGATCGACAGCGCCGAGGACATTCGCCCCGAGTGGCTGAGCGGCATCCAGCGCGTCGGTATCACCGCCGGCGCCTCAGCGCCGGAAGTGCTGGTCAAGGCCGTGGTCGACCGGCTCTGTGAGCTGGGCGCCGAGGCTCCGCAGGAGCTTGCTGGCCGTCCGGAAAACGTCACCTTCTCCCTGCCCAAGGAGCTGCGCTGGGTGTAATTGCTCGGTCAGCTTAGTTGCGGCCCCGCTCCCCGCGGGGCTGGTTCTCATTCGAGAACTTTGTCACAAAACCACACCTTCTATCACCGC
>JBFHRT010000454.1:0-2528 GCA_041591575.1 Spongiibacteraceae bacterium | reverse complement strand
GGCGCCGTCGGGATCGGCATACACCAGATATAGCTCGGCAAAGCGCTCGCCGCCCTCGCGCAACGGCAGCGCTTTGAGCTGTCCGTTAGCCAACTCGCTGCGGATTTTTTCCACCGGCAGCCAGGCGAAGCCCAGGCCGCGGCAGATGGCGGCGATGGAGGTGGTGGCATGGCTGACAGTGAGGCGCTGGGCCGCCTCCAGCCAGCCGGAATCGCGCTCCGTGCGCCGGGCCGAATCGCGCACCACCAGCTGGCGGTGCTGGCGCAGGTCCTGCGGGGTGAGCTCGCGACCAAGCTGGTGCAATGGGTGACCGGGGTGGGCCACGGCGACAAAGCGCACCCGCATCAGCGCCTCGCCGAGAAAGCCCGGCGGCACCCGCCCGGTGATGGCGATATCGGCGCGGCCTTCCAGCAGTGCTTCCTCGGCGCCGCTGAGCACCGACTCCAGCAGCTCCACCCGGGTGTGGGGGCAGTGCTCAAAGAACTGGGCCAGGCAGTCCAGCATCAGCCAGGTGGGAAACAGCACATCCACCGCCAGCCGCAACTGCGCCTCCCAGCCGGCGGCCAGGCTGCCCGCGCTCTGCTCCAGCGCCTCGGTGTCGCCAAGCAGCGCGCGGGCGCGGCGATACAGGGTGTGGCCGGCATCGGTGAGCTCGGCTTTGCGGCCGCGCACCTCGAACAGCGCCACTCCCAGCTGCTGCTCCAGCTTCTGGATGGCGTAGGTCACCGCCGACTGGCTCTTGTGCAGGGCCTCGGCGGCCTGGGCGTAGCCGCCCTCGTCCACCACCGCGATCAGGCTGCGCCACTGGTCCAGGGTTGTTTTGGGCATAACACATCAACCAAACTGATAGCTTTAAGCCATTATTTGTATTTTTATATCAGTTTTGTCAATGCTTAAATGCTCTCCAACGACAGACAACCGCGGAGAGCCGCCATGACCACCATTTTGCAGATCAACACCAGCCTCAATGCCGGCCAGGGCCAGTCCAGCCGCCTGGCCAGCCGCTACGTGCAGCAACGCCTGCAGCGCGAGCCCGACGCCCGCGTGATTGTGCGCGACCTGGCCGCAGAGCCGGTGCCGCACCTCAGCGCCGACACCTTCCAGGCTTTCATCACCCCAGCGGAGCAGCGCAGCCCCGAGCAGCAGGCGGCAGTGGACTATTCCGACGCGCTGATCGCCGAGCTGGCCGAGGCCGACGAAGTGGTGCTGGGCCTGCCGATGTACAACTTCGGCGTACCGTCGCCGCTCAAGGCCTACTTCGACCATATCGCCCGTGCCGGTGTCACCTTTAAATACACCGACACCGGCCCGGTGGGGCTGCTGGCCGACAAACCGGTCACCGTACTCGCCGCCCGTGGCGGCCAGTACCTGGGCACGGCCAAGGACACGCAGACCCCCTACCTGCGCGACTTTTTCGGCTTTATCGGCCTCAGCGACCTGCACTTCATTTATGCCGAAGGCCTGAACATGGGCGAGCAAGCCCAGGCCCAGGCACTGGACGCCGCCCACCAGGCTATTGAACAGCGCGCCGCCTGAGCGGCGCCCACGCGGAGGGACACAGCATGACTGCCCACAACGCCCTGATGAACCTGGCCGGCCGCGGCCTGATCGGCGCCATCTTTGTACTCGCCGGTATCAGCAAAATCGCCAGCTACAGCGGCACCCAGGCCTATATGGCCAGCCACGGCCTGCCCGGCGAGCTGCTGGCCGCGGCGATTGCGCTGGAGATCGGCGCCGGCGCGGCGCTGATCTCCGGCTGGCATACCCGCCGCGCGGCAATGGCGCTGGCACTGTTCAGCATGGCCACCGCGGCGATTTTCCACGGTGAGCTGGGCGATCCGGCGCAGTTGCTGATGCTGATGAAAAACCTGGCCATGGCCGGCGGCCTGCTGGTGCTGGCCGCCTCCGGCGCCAGCGCCCTGAGTCTGGACGCCCGCCGTCATGCCAGTAGCGATGGCGGCCAGCCGAATGCCGGCGCCGCCGGCAGCGTCTACCTTTGACGGAGGAGGATAGCCTCATGAAACAGCGACAGATTCAACGCTTGATTCCCGCGGTGGCAACCAGCGACGGCGCCGGCGTGCGCCTCAAGCGCAGCCTCGGCCAGCAGCGGGGCTTGTACCACGACCCCTTCCTGATGCTGGACGCCTTCTCCAGCGACGACGCCGCCGACTACATCGCCGGCTTTCCGCCGCACCCGCACCGCGGCTTTGAAACCGTGACCTATATGCTGGAGGGCCGGCTGTTGCACGAGGACCACCTCGGCAATCGCGGCGAGCTGGCCGACGGCGGTGTGCAGTGGATGCGCGCCGGGAGCGGCATCATTCACTCGGAAATGCCGCAACAGAACGAGGGCCTGATGCGGGGCTTCCAGCTGTGGATCAACCTGCCGGCGCGGGAGAAAATGAGCCCGGCGGGCTATCGCGATATCGGCCCCGAGCAGATTGCCGAACTGGCGCTGCCCGGCGGTGGCCTTGCGCTGGTGGTGGCCGGCACGCTGGCGGTTGGCGAGCAGCGCGCCGAAGGCCCGG
>JBFHRT010000453.1:0-2532 GCA_041591575.1 Spongiibacteraceae bacterium | reverse complement strand
GATCAGGTCCACCAGCATCAGGTGGTTGTGGGTACCGCCGGATACGATGTTGATGCCGCGCTCAATAAAGGTCGCCGCCATGGCCTGGGCGTTCTTCACCACCTGCTGCTGGTAGCTCTTGAAGTCTTCGCCCATGGCTTCCTTGAAACACACCGCCTTGGCGGCGATAACGTGCATCAGCGGGCCGCCCTGGCCACCGGGGAATACTGCGGAGTTGAACTTCTTGGCCAGTTCTTCATTGTGCTTGGCCAGGATCAGGCCGCCGCGGGGGCCGCGCAGGGTCTTGTGGGTGGTGGTGGTGACCACGTCGGCAATGGGTACCGGGTTGGGGTAGACGCCGGCGGCGACCAGACCGGCGACGTGGGCCATGTCCACCATCAGCCAGGCACCGACTTCATCGGCGATGTCGCGGAAACGCTGCCAGTCGACGATGCCGGAGTAGGCGGAGAAGCCGGCGACGATCATCTTGGGCTTGTGCTCACGGGCCAGCGCCTCGACCTGCTCGTAGTCGATCTCGCCGGTCTCGGGGTTGAGGCCGTATTGCACGGCGTTGTAGATCTTGCCGGAGAAGTTGGGCTTGGCGCCGTGGGTGAGGTGGCCGCCAGCGTCCAGGCTCATGCCCAGCACGGTCTCGCCCGGCTGTACCAGCGCCTGGTAGACAGCGGCGTTGGCCTGGGAGCCGGAGTGGGGCTGGACGTTGGCGTAGTCGGCACCGAACAGCGCCTTGGCGCGCTCAATGGCCAGCTCCTCGGCCACGTCCACGTACTCGCAGCCGCCGTAGTAGCGCTTGTGGGGGTAGCCCTCGGCGTACTTGTTGGTCAGCGCGGTGCCCTGGGCCTGCATCACCCGCGGGCTGGTGTAGTTTTCGGAGGCGATCAGCTCGATGTGCTCTTCCTGGCGGCGCTCCTCGTCCTGGATGGCGCTCCAGATTTCATCGTCAAAACCGGCAATAGTCATGTCTTTGGCAAACATCGGTGTCTCCACGCAGATCGCAGGGGGGCTAGAAAAGCCGCGCATTGTACAATAAATGCCCCCCCGCGGCACGCGGAAAACAACAAGAGTGGCACGCGGAAAACCACAAGAGCGGCGCGCGCTTTGCCGTGCGCTTAGACGACCGCTTCGAGGGGGCTGACAGCATCCCCCTCGACCCGAAAGCGGCGCTCGCGTGACAGCCGCGCACGGCCACTGATCAGCACCCGCTCGCCGCGCAGCTGGCAGTGCAGCTCACCGCCGCGCGCCGACAACTGCCGGGCGCTGAGGGAGTCCCGCCCCAGCTGTCCAGCCCAGTAGGGGGCGAGCGCGCAATGGGCGGAGCCGGTGACCGGGTCCTCGTCGACGCCGTAGTTGGGGGCGAAGAAGCGCGACACGAAGTCCACCTCACGCCCCGGCGCGGTGACCATCACCCCACCCTCTGCCAGCCGTGCCAGCGCCGCCAGATCCGGCTGCAGCGCGCGCACCGCGTCCTCATCGGCCAGGCGCAGCAGCCAGTTACCCTCGGCCACCTGGGCCTTCCAGCATTCCAGCGGCTGACAGTCGCCCAACGCGGTGCGGATCAGCTCGGGGATGTCAGCCGGCGCCAGTGCCTGGGCGGGAAAATCCAGCGTCCACTGATCGCCCTGGCCGCTGACCGCCAGCGGCCCGCTGAGGCTGTCAAAAACAAAGGGCGTGGTCTCGCCGGCACACCCCAGTACAAAGGCGCTGGCCAGGGTGGCATGGCCGCAGAGGCGAACCTCGGTGGTAGGCGTAAACCAGCGGATGCGACGGTGGCCGCCCTGATCGAAACGCTCTCTAAAAACATAGGTAGTCTCGGGCAGATTGACCTCGGCGGCGATGGCCTGCATGGCCGCCTCACTCAGCGGCGCCTCCAGCAGGCACACGCCGGCGCCATTGCCGCGCAAGCCGTCGCCCACAAAGGCGTCGACTTCAATTACCGTTAATTCCACTGCACTCATTGCACCCTTCATTGCACCCTCCATTGCACCCTCCATTGCACCCTCCGTTGCGCATCGCCAATGATCTGCCACACTGAATCAAAAACCTAAGAAGCCAAACCATAACAGGGAAGCACACCATGCACGAGCCGCTGCTGCGAGCACCGAGCGATTGCGCAGCCCTTGCCGAACACTACCGCGGCCTGCGCCAGGCCAGCGAAGCCTTGTGCGCACCGCTGAGCGCTGAGGACTGCGCGCTGCAGTCCATGCCCGATGCCAGCCCCGCCAAGTGGCACCTGGCCCATACCAGCTGGTTTTTCGAGCAGTTTATCCTGCGGCCCCACTGCCCCGGCTATCGCGAGTTTCACCCGCGGTTCAACTACCTGTTCAACAGCTATTACCAGGGGGCCGGCGAGCGCCACCCCCGTCCCCGTCGCGGCCTGCTCAGCCGTCCTTCTCTGGATGAGGTACTGGCCTACCGCCACCATGTGGACACCGCGCTGCTGGAGTGGCTGCCCGCGGCCCACGACATCGACGGCGCCATTGCCGCGCTATTACTGCTGGGTCTCAACCACGAACAGCAGCACCAGGAACTGCTGCT
>JBFHRT010000452.1:0-2532 GCA_041591575.1 Spongiibacteraceae bacterium | reverse complement strand
TCGCGTGATCAAGTCATGGCCCAAGCACCGAAACTCTCCCCCGAAGACCAGGCCAAGGTCGACGAATTCCTCAAGAGCGGCGTCAATGACGTCGAGCGCAAGCCCTTCAAGCCGCTGAAGCTGCTGCTGATACTCACCGCCGTCGTGACCGGCTTTTCCATCTTCAGCATCATGCTCGGCCGCCTTGCCGGGGTGTACTGAGCGCCCACCACCTTCAGCATTGCCGGATAATGGTTAACGGTCGCAAGTAGGCGTGCCGTTGCGACTGCCTGTGCCAATGCATTGCTGTGATGCCGATGGGCTCGAATGAGGCCGCGGCATGATTGGTCCGGCGCGCTTTTGGGAAATTGACCGGGCAGGATGAAAGGCGGCGCTGTAGCTGCGGCTTAAGCCGCACAGGGAATGGGCAGCGGTGCTTTGTGTGCGGCTAAAGCCGCACCTCCAACGGATAGTTTGGCGCGGAGCAGTTGCGTCTCCCTTCTTCCCGCCTAACGTCTCGCGATAGCCATCGCGCTTGTAAAAAAAAGCCCGCCGGTAGGCGGGCTAAAGCTTCCACATGTGCTGCTTTTACAGGGTTCTGTTTACAAATTGTGGGCCAGCGCCGCCTGCGCGGGTGCAGACTCGGCATCGGCAGCGCATGCGTCGACGGCTTTCGCCGCTGCCTGCAGTGCGTCCAGCCGTGTTGCGAAAAACGCATCACAGGGTAAGCCACCGTTCATGCCGTCCAGTATTGCCTGAACGTCGGCATTCATGCCGGCAAAGTAAACGTGCTTGCCGCTGCTGTGGGCGTCCTGAACGATGGTTTCGACCGCGCATACGGCCGACACGTCGAGAAATGGCAGGTCGGTAAAGTTCAGGATCAGCACTTGCGATCCCGCTCCTGCCTGCTCGCGCACGTGGTGGCCGAGATCGGCGGCTGCGCCAAAGCTCAACGGGCCGTTGAACTCGAACAGCGAGATGCGACCGCGGCTGGCTTCCAGCAGCGATTTTTCTTCCGCTGAGTCGAGGTGTTCGGGCAGGTTCTTCATATTTGCCACCTGAACCTGGGCCAGCTGTTTGACAAAGGCCAGAGCGGCCAGCACAACGCCGACACCCACGGCGGTGATCAGGTCGACGAAGATGGTCAAGCCGAGCACCAGCACCATCAGTGCGAGATCCCAGCGCGGACCCTGGTGGGCGCGTTTGAGATAGCTCCAGTCGATGATGTCCAGTCCGACCTTGACCAGAATCCCGGCCAGTACCGCTAGCGGAATATTGGCGGCCAGCGGGCCCAGGCCCAGCACCACCGCCAGCAACAGCAGGGCATGCACCATGCCGGAAATCCGCGTCTGCCCGCCGGAGCGGATGTTCACCACGGTACGCATGGTGGCGCCGGCGCCGGCGATGCCGCCGATCAGTCCCGCAACCGTGTTGCCGACACCCTGACCGATCAGCTCACGATTACTGTCGTGGCGGCTGCGTGTCATGTTGTCGGCGACCAGCGAGGTCAGCAGGCTGTCGATGCTGCCGAGAATCGCCAGGATAAATGCCGCCTCGGCAACCAGTAGCAGATTGCCGTGGTCAAACACTGGCAGGTGCAGGCTGGGCAGGCCATTGGGAATGCTGCCCAGCACCGGCACGCTGAAGAATGCTGTTGCCAGTGCCGTACCAGCGATAAGCGCGGCGAGCGGGGCGGGCAGATAGCGGCCCCAGGCTGCCGGCCAGCTGTATACCATTACCAGCGTACCCAGCCCCAGCAGCAGTGCCTGCAGGTTGATATCAGCCAGTGCCGTGGGCAGGTAACCCAGCGCGCCCAAGGTGCCGCTGGGGGACTGGTGCCCCATTAGCGGGCTGAGCTGAAGGATGATGATGATGGCGCCGATACCGCTCATAAAGCCGGAAATGACCGGGTAGGGCACCAGGCGAATGTACTGGCCGATGCCAAACACACCAAAGGCGATCTGCAGCAGCCCGGCGAGAATGACAGCGGTGAAAATCAGGCTGGCATCCCCCGCCAGGCTGGCGAACAGCCCCGCCAGCACCACGACCATGGGGCCGGTCGGACCGGAAATCTGGGAGGGGGTACCGCCGAGCAGGGCGGCGAAGAAGCCAACCGCAATCGCGCCGTACATGCCGGCCATGGGCCCCAGACCGGAGGCGACCCCCAGTGCGAGCGCGAGCGGCAGCGCCACCACACCGGCGGTGATGCCGCCGGTGATATCGCCGCGAAGTTTGGAAAATTGCATATTCATGCGGGGTATCCTCAGCCGGTGAGCGCGGCCTGCTCTTTTGCGTCTAGGGGCCTGAATTCGCCGCTATTGCTGTCGTAGGCATCGATGCCGCCGCTTCCTATGTTGTAAACCCAGCCGTGCAGGGTGATCTTGCCGCTGGCGATCCTGGCGGCCACCGCCGGATGAGTGCGCAAGTGTTGCAGTTGCAGCAGCACGTTTTCCCGGGTGACTTCGTCGAGGTGCTCCTTGTGAACCTCGCCGTGGCGCTCCTTGACCACTTCGCACGCCGCCCGGGAATGTCCCAGCCACTCGCGAACGTGGG
>JBFHRT010000451.1:0-2538 GCA_041591575.1 Spongiibacteraceae bacterium | reverse complement strand
GCCGTCCAGCTTGGTCAGTGTCACCCCGGTGACCCCCACCGCCTCCTGGAAGGTGTGCGCCTGGGCCAGGGCATTCTGGCCAGTGCCGGCATCCAGCACCAGCATCACCTCGTGAGGCGCATCGGGGTCCAGCTTTTTCATTACCCGCACCACCTTCTTGAGCTCTTCCATCAGGTGGGCCTTGTTGTGCAGGCGCCCGGCAGTGTCGGCGATCAGCACATCACAGCCCCGGGCCTGCGCCGCCTGCAGCGCGTCGAAGATCACCGAGGCGCTGTCGGCACCGGTGTGCTGGGCGACCACGGGAACGTCGTTGCGCTCACCCCAGACCTGCAGCTGCTCCACCGCAGCGGCACGGAAAGTATCGCCGGCCGCCAGCATCACCGACTTGCCCATTACCTGCAGCTGCTTGGCCAGTTTGCCGATAGTGGTGGTCTTGCCGACGCCGTTGACGCCAACAATCAGCATCACATAGGGCTTGTTGGCCACCTCAATATCCAGCTCGGCGGTGGCCGGCTCCAGCAGCGCACGCAGCTCTTCCTGCAATGCCTGGTAGAGAGCGCCGGAATCCGCCAGCTCACGGCGTGACACCCGGCGGGTGAGATTGCCGATGATCTCCTGGGTCGCCTCGATGCCCACATCCGCCACCAGCAGGTGGGTCTCGATCTCCTCCAGCAGCTCGTCGTCGATCTCCTTCTTGCCCAGCACCAGGTTGCCCAGGCCCTCGGTGAGGGTGTTGCCGGTGCGGCTGAGGCCGTCGCGCAGGCGCTCGAACAGGTGCTGCTGCTGTTCCTCGCTCAGCTCCACGTGCTGCCAGGGCGCGATCTCCTCGTCGGCAATAAAGCCCTCAGCTGCCGCCAGATCCTCGCCGGCGCCGGTGAAGCCGTCCTTGAGGCGGGAGAAAAACCCCCCTTTCTTTTCCGGCTCCTGCTTTTCCGGCGGCTGGCCTTCAGGTTGGGGCGCGCCGGCAACCGTCTTGTTGCTGTCGTCAGTCAAACTCATCGTACTCGCTATTGCGGACCGCCCCGACACCGCCCCTTCACTGCAGGCCGGCGCGAGATAATGATCGAGGGGGCAAACCCGAATTGTGGATCACTCAAAGAATCCCGTATCCTACCATTTCTCACCACCGGAAGCAGCGCCACCCCATGCCCAGAACCCAGCGAAGCCGTGGCCCCGCCCGGCCCGGCACCGTACGCATCATCGGCGGCCAGTGGCGCGGCCGCAAACTGCCCTTCCCCGCCACCGAAGGCCTGCGCCCCACCCCCGACCGGGTGCGCGAGACCCTGTTCAACTGGCTGGCGCCCCATATCGAGGGCGCTCGCTGCCTGGACCTGTTCGCCGGCAGTGGCGCGCTGGGGCTGGAGGCACTGTCGCGGGGTGCGCAGCACTGCGAATTCATCGACAACCAGCGCGAGGCAACCGCCGCCATAGCGGCCAATCTTGAGCTGCTGCGCTGCCCTCGTCAGGCAGCAAAGGTGCACCAGGCCGACGCCCTCTCGCGCCTGGCCTCACCACCGGCGCAGGGCTTTGACGTGGTGTTCCTCGACCCCCCCTACCAGCTCGACGTCACCGACCACTGCGCCGGGCAGCTGCAAAGCGGAAGCTGGCTCGCTCCCGGCGCCTCGATCTATCTCGAAAAAGCGGCCGCCAGCCCGCCGCCGGCCGTGCCGCCGCAGTGGCGGCTGCACCGGGAAAAAACCGCGGGCGATGTCGTCTATCGGCTATACCACTGCGAATAGCACCGACAGCCCCGCGGGCACCGAAATAGAAGCCTGTGCGGAATCCGCGTATCATTGCCGACCACACTCACCGAGCACCCAACTGAGCGACCATGACCAAAGTCATCTACCCCGGCACCTTCGACCCCATCACTTTGGGCCATGTGGACCTGGTCAAG
Source organism: Spongiibacteraceae bacterium (assembly GCA_041591575.1). GTDB lineage: Bacteria > Pseudomonadota > Gammaproteobacteria > Pseudomonadales > Spongiibacteraceae > JBFHRT01. Next base: position 641 of record JBFHRT010000451.1, on the reverse strand, counting down.
CGCGCCAGCCGCCTTTTTGATGGCGTGATCGTGGCCGTGGCCGACAGCGAGAAGAAAAAGCCGCTGTTTTCGCTTGAAGAGCGCATCGCGCTGGCCCGCGAGGCACTGGCCGACGTGCCCGGCGTGGAGTACGTGGGGTTTCGCGGCCTCACTGTCGAGCTGGCCAAGGAACACAATTGCTACACCTTCCTGCGCGGTGTGCGCGCGGTGGCCGACTACGAGTACGAGCTGCAGCTGGCTCGCATGAACCGCGCCATGAGCCCGGAATTCGAGACCGTATTCCTCACTCCTGGCGAAGGCCTGTCCCACGTCTCCTCATCCCTGCTGCGGGAAATTTCCTCCATGGGCGGCGACGTCACCCGCTTTGTGCCACCCAACGTGGCCACCGCCATGCATCAGAAACTGGCCCAGCAGCAATAGCGAATTTACCCGGCGGCACCAAGGTGCCCACACCGCGCCGTCGGGGTACAATAGCCTCACGACAACCCTCCCCCGCGGTTTACGCGGAAGTAGCACGGCCATGGCACTGAAAATCACCGAAGAATGCATCAATTGCGACGTCTGCGAGCCGGTGTGCCCCAACGAGGCCATCTACATGGGCGAGGAGATCTACGAAATCGACCCGGCGCTGTGCACCGAGT
>JBFHRT010000450.1:0-2554 GCA_041591575.1 Spongiibacteraceae bacterium | reverse complement strand
TGGCACCACCACCACGCGTGGTGCTCAGCGCCACCACCGTGGGCGGCGCCGGCCAGTCGGCGGCGATCCACTCACTCACCGCGATTCCTCGTCTGCCAACGCGGCTAGCAATGCGCACATATCCGCCGGCAGCGGCACTTCCCAGGCCACCTGTTCACCACTCAGAGGATGATCCAGCTCCAGGCGTTTGGCATGCAGCGCCTGCCGGGGAAACTGCCGCAGGGCATCAATCAGTGCCTGACTGGCCGCTTTAGGCAGACGCGGGCGACCGCCATAGACCGGGTCGCCAATCAACGGATGGTGGATATGTGCCATGTGCACGCGGATTTGGTGGGTGCGGCCGGTTTCCAGCAAACAACGCACATGACTGTGATCGCCGAAGCGGCGGATCAGACGGTAGTGGGTCACCGCCTCCTTGCCGCCGTGGGTCACCACCGCCATTTTCTTGCGCTGCTGCGGGTGACGACCAATGGCCGCCTCCACCACGCCGCCGCCGGTCATGCTGCCGCAGACCACCGCCTCGTACTCCCGGTGCACGTCGCGGGCCTGTAGCTGCTCGACCAGGTCACTGTGGGCCTGAAGGGTCTTGGCAACCACCATCAGGCCGGTGGTGTCGCGATCCAGACGGTGGACAATACCACCGCGGGGCAGCGCTGCCAGCCCCTCGCAGTGGGCCAGCAATGCGTTGAGCAAGGTGCCGTCGCGGTGCCCCGCCGCCGGGTGCACCACCAGCCCGGCGGGCTTGTTGAGCACGAGGATGGCCTCGTCTTCATAGACGATATCCAGCGCAATATCCTGCGGCTGCCAGCGGGTATCGGCCTCCAGCTCAGCCTCCAGCGTCAGCTCGGCGCCGCCGATCAGCTTGTCCTTGGGGCGCATTACCTCGCCGTCGGCCCGCAGCTGGCCGGCGCGAATCCAGCTCTGCAGTCGCGAACGCGAAAATTCGGGGAACAGTTGTGCCGCCACTTGGTCAAAGCGCATATTGTGGCAGTCGTCGGGCACGCTGGCCCTGCGTTGAATGGTTTCGGGCATCTGCTGATTCTTTATACGCCTATCTGGCTGTGGTTAAATAGCCGCGCCTGCCTGCCAAACGTGACGGCGTAGGCTACTATCCGCAATGTCCACCCGTAACCAGGGAAACACCGCATGAGAGCTGTAATACACGGGCTGTTGATTGTCCTGGCCACCCTGCTGGCCGGCTGCGCCTCGGAACCCGACAAACCCGACGAGCTCACCGAGAAAGAAATTTACGAGGAGGCCCAGCGCCTCATCGACAGCGGTAGTTTCTCACTGGCGGTGAAAAACCTGCAACTGCTGGAAAGCCGCTTCCCCTTCGGCCCCTATGCCGAGCAGGCACAGCTGGAAATCATCTTTGCCCACTACCGCAGCCACGAACCGGAGGCCGCCATTGCCGCCGCCGACCGCTTTATTCGCCTGCACCCCCAGCACCCCACTGTCGATTACGCCTATTACATGCGCGGACTGGCCAATTATACCGAGGGCGAAGGCCTGCTGGAGCGCTTTCTGCCCACCGACATGACCCAGCGCGACCCCGGCGCGGCGATTCAGGCCTTTGATGACTTCCGCCAGCTGCTGCAACGCTTTCCCAACAGCAAATACGCCGACGACGCCCGCGCGCGCATGATCCACCTGCGCAACCGCCTGGCACGCTACGAAATCAACGTCGCCAATTACTACTTCAAGCGCAAGGCCTACCTGGCTGCCGCCAATCGCGGCCGCTACGTGGTGGAAAACCTGCCGCAGACCGCCGCGGTGCCCGACGCGCTGGCGGTCATGGTGCAGGCCTATCTGCTGCTGGACATGGACGATCTCGCCGACCGCGCACTGACCGTGCTGCGCAGCAACTACCCCGACCACCCCTCGCTGGGCAAGGATGGCAGCTTCAACAGCCAGGTCGGACGCGAGCAGGAACGCAGCTGGCTGAACAAGGCCAGCCTGGGTTTGCTGGACCGCTACGACCCGCCCAAGTTTGATAACCGCCCGGATTATCGGCCGCAGCCGGAAGCCCAAGCAGTGACCGAGCAGCGCGACAGTGCCGAAGCCAAGCCCCGGCGCAGTTTTGGGCCGAGGCGGTAAGGAAGGCTAGACGCTGAACGGGAGACGGGAGACGCAAAGGCTGCCTGTCGACCTGCCAACGCGACACTGGCCGCGTTTCCGCTTTTAGCGTCTCCCGTTTCCCGTCAAGCGCCCCACGCGCCCATCAATCCCCCGTCGGCCAAGCGTTAACAATCGGATAACGCCGGTCGCGACCAAAGCCGCGCTGGGTGATGCGGGTGCCGATAGGCGCCTGCCTGCGCTTGTACTCGTTTAAATCCACCATGCGGATCACCCGCTGCACCGTATCGCGCTCAAAGCCTTGCGCAATAATGGCCTCAGCACTGTCATCATGCTCGATATAGCGCGCCAGTATTTCATCGAGGATGTCATAGGGCGGCAACGAGTCCTGGTCTTCCTGGTCAGGCGCCAGCTCGGCTGAGGGTGGGCGATCGATCACCCGCTGCGGAATCACCGCCGACACGCTGTTGCGGTAGCG
>JBFHRT010000449.1:0-2555 GCA_041591575.1 Spongiibacteraceae bacterium | reverse complement strand
GCGAGTATGGATCAACCTGTTCGAGGGGCGGGCGCTGAGCGACGAATTTGCAGACCACTACAACACCGGACCGCGCGAGGGGCCCTGGGTCCCCAGTTTGGAGCGCGCATCGATACCCAGGGGAGGTGAATCATGAGCACCGCTAAAGGCACAGGCAATAGCAAAGCCACACCCAAATCGGCACAGCTGCACGGCGGCCCGGGCTTTCGCATCCGTCGCGACGTACCCCGCCCCGATCCGCGCAGCGTGGCCCAGTTTCGCGAATATAACGCCCCCGACGTATCCGACATGCTCAACCGTATGTACACCATGTCCAGCCGCATACGGCGGCTTTCTGGAGAAGGCGTACTGGTGGGCCCGGCCTGCACGGTCAAGGTGTTTCCCGGCGACAACCTGATGGTGCACAAGTCGCTGGACATCGCCCGCCCCGGCGACATCATCGTGATCGACGCCTGCGGCTCCGAAATGAACGCGCTGATCGGCGACCTGATCAGCACCAAGGCGCAGCATCGCGGCATTGCCGGCTTTATCGTCGACGGCCTGGTCCGCGACCTGGACGAGATCCGCGAGCTGGGCATGACCGTGTTTGCCCGCGGCACCACGCCGATCGGACCACTGCACCGGGGACCCGGCGAGATCAATTACCCCATCAGCTGCGGCAACATCGTGGTCAACCCCGGCGACCTGCTGGTGGCCGACGTCAACGGCATTGTGGTGGTGCGGCAGGACTTTCTCGAAGCGACCCTGGCGCGCCTGCGCCAACAGCGCCAATCGGTGGCCGGCTACGAGGAGAATGTCCGTCGCGGCATCTTTTCCAATGAGTGGGTAGACACGGTGCTGGAGGCCTCGGGCTGCCTGTTCGAAGGTGTCGAGCCGCCAATCACCCAGAGCAATGGCGCTGCCGTCAGCCATCCTCGCGGCACTGACCGCCATCCCAATGCTCACTGACCTGCGGCGGCTGCAGGGACGGCTGCGCTACTGGAGCGGCGCACTGCGCCACCGCTCAACCCTGCAGCGCATGGCCCAGCTACGGAGCGACTTCTACCAACAGTTCTGGCAGGAGGCCGCCGCCGACCTCGGCGCCGAGCTGGAGTCGCCAGGTTACGGCTTCCTGCGGCTGCGGCTCGGCAATACCCACACCGTGGTGCGCGGTGCCAATGTGATGCTCGACGATCACGTCACCCTGGAGATGGCCGGCAACAAGGCCTTCACCCACCAGCTGCTGATGGCCGGCGACCTGCCGGTTCCCCGCCACGTGGCCTACCGCCTCGGTGAGCTGAAGGCGGTGCACGAACTGCTGGAGGAAACCGGGCGCATCGTGGTCAAGCCGGCTGGCGGCTGCGGTGGCCGCGGGATAACTGCGGACATCACCGAGCACGGCCAGCTGCTTGAAGCCTCCTGCGCCGCGCACGCCTTCGGCGATTCACTGCTGGCGGAGGAACAGATTGCCGGGGACTCCTACCGCATGCTGTACCTGGACGACCAGCTGATCGACGCCGTGCACCGGGGCCCGCCCACCGTCGTCGGCGACGGCCGCCACAGCCTGTCGGCCCTGGTGCAGCTGGAAAACCGCCGCCGACTCGCCGCACCGCCCTTCACCGCGCTGTCGCCGCTGATGCTCGACCCATCGGCCCGCTACTTTCTCAACAGGGCGGGAAGATCACTGCGCCAGCGACCGGCGGAAGGGGAGATCATCGCGATAAAATCGGCGGTCAACCAGAATGCCAGCCGCGACAACCGCTCGGTGCTCGGCGCGCTTCACCCCAGCTATTTGCAGCTGGGCCGGCGCATATCCCGCCAGTTGCCGATTCGGCTGCTGGGGCTGGACGTGATCGTGCGCCGCATCGACCAACCGCTGTCGGCCGCCACCGGTGTCATCAACGAACTCAACACCACACCCGCCTTTCACCACCACGAGCTGATTGCCAACCGCGAGCAGCGGGTTCGGGTCGGTTCGCGAGTGCTGGCAGCACTACTGGACGGGGGCCTTTGCGGTGAGCGAAGCCTTGCATGAGCCGAACCAGTTAATCGACTTCGTGACGGCGGCGGTGCGCGCCCTCGGCGGTGACGAGCACCAGGGCCGGGCCTTTGCGCGCGCGCTGGTATGGTCGGACACGGTGGGGCGCAGCGACCACGGCCTGTGGCGGCTTGCCACCTACCTGCGCCGGCTACAGGCGGGCCTGATCCGCTGCCCCTGCCGGCCCTGCACCCTCGCCGACCTCGGCGCCGTGGTGCTGGTCGACGGCGACGCCGGCTTCGGCCAGTTTGTGGCCAAACACGCCATGCAGATGGCCATCGGCCGCGCCCGGCGCCACGGCATTGGCGTTAGCCTGGTGCGCAACAGCAACCACCTCGGCGCCGCCGGCTATTTCGCCGCACAGGCGGCGGAGCAGGGCATGCTCGGGCTGGCGCTGAGCAATTCGGTGGCCAAGGTCGCCCCCTTTGGCGGCCGCCGGCCGCTGTTTGGCACCAACCCGCTGGCCTTCGCCTGCCCGCGCGACGGGCGCCCGCCGCTGCTGGTCGATATGGCGACCTCGGCAGTTTCCGGCGCGGCG
>JBFHRT010000448.1:0-2558 GCA_041591575.1 Spongiibacteraceae bacterium | reverse complement strand
CGCGGCAACGGCGAGTCCATGGTGGGACTGGGCATCGTCAAGCAGAGCACCGCCAACACCCTGGCGGTGACCCGCGCCGCCCGCGCGCTGCGCGCCAGCGTCGACGCCGAGCTGCCCGAAGGCATGGCGCTGAAGCAGAGCTTCGACAGCTCGATGTTTATCGACAGCGCCATCCGCGAGGTCTACCGCACCCTGTTTATCGCCGCCGCGCTGGTCATACTGGTGATCTTCCTGTTCCTCGGGGATTTTCGCGCCATGCTGGTGCCGGCGGTGACGGTGCCGGTGTCGCTGATCGCCACCTTCACCGTGCTCTACGCGCTGGGCTACAGCCTCAACCTGCTCACCCTGCTGGCGCTGGTGCTGGCCATCGGCCTGGTGGTGGACGATTCCATCGTGGTACTGGAGAACATCCACCGCCGCCTGACCAAAGGCGAATCGCCGCTGGTAGCGGCCTATCGCGGCGGCCGCCAGGTGGGCTTTGCGGTGGTGGCCACCACCGCGGTGCTGGTGGCGGTGTTTGTGCCTATCACCTTTCTGCAGGGCGATGTCGGCCGCCTGTTCGGCGAGTTCGCCGTGGCCATGGCGGCGGCGGTGGCCTTTTCCAGCCTGGTGGCGCTGACCCTGTCGCCGGTGATCTGTGCGCGGCTGCTCACTGCCGAGGCCATGCACTCGGGGCTGGCGGGCTTTGTCGAGGGGCTGCTGGCGCGCATGCAGCGCCACTACGGCGCCGCCCTGCGCTGGACCCTGCAGCGGCCGCTGGCGGCGGCGCTGGCGCTGCTGGCCGCGGTGGCCACGGTGGTGGTCCTGCTGCAGCAGCTGCCGGCGGAATTTGCCCCCAAGGAAGACCGCGGCGTGTTCTTTATGGTGATCCGCGGCCCCGAGGGCGCCTCCTTCGACAACACCGCCGCCCACAGCCTAGACATCGAACAGCGCTTGATGCCGCTGGTGGAGAGCGGCGAGGTGCAGCGCCTGTTGCTGCGCGCACCGGCCAGCTTCAGCGCCGGCGAAAACTTCAATCGCGCCATCGCCATCCTGGTGCTCAGCCCCTGGGAGAGCGGCCGCCGCAGCGGCTGGGCGATCATGGGCGAGGTGCGTGCGCGGCTGGCCGACATCAGCGGCGTCAGCGCCTTTCCCATCATGCCGCAGGCGCTGGGCGGCCACGCCGCCAAATCGGTGCAGTTCGTGATCGGTGGTCCCAGCTACGACGAGCTGGCCGACTGGCGCGACCGCCTGCTGAGCGCGGCGAGCGCCAATCCGGGACTGATCGGCCTGGAGGACGACTACAGCGAGACCAAGCCGCAGCTGCGGCTGCGTATCAACCGCGAGCGCGCCGCCGACCTCGGCATCAGTGTCGCCGACATCAACCGCACGCTGGAGACCTTGCTGGGCTCGCGCCGGGTCACCACCTTTATGATGGGCGGCGAGGAATACGACGTTATCCTCGAGGGCGAACCCGACCGCCAGCGCTCGCCGGGAGACCTCAACCACATCTACCTGCGCGCCGCCAGCGGCGAGCTGGTGCCGCTGGCCAACCTGGCCGAACTCAGCGACAGCGCCGGCGCCGCCGTACTCAACCGCTACAACCGGGTGCGCGCCGTCACCCTGGAGGCATCACTGGCCGAGGGCTATGCCCTGGGCGAGGCGCTGGCCTACCTGGAAGGGCTGGCCCGCGAGCAGCTGCCGCCGGGCGCCAGCATCGACTACAAGGGCGAGTCGCTGGACTACAAGGCGTCCGGGCGCGCGGTATACCTGACCTTCGCGCTGTCGCTGCTGGTGGTGTTTCTGGTGATGGCGGCCCAGTTTGAGAGCTTCCGCCAGCCGCTGGTGATCATGCTGACGGTGCCGCTGGCCATTGCCGGCGCGCTGCTGGGACTGTACCTGACCGGCCAGAGCCTCAACATCTACAGCCAGGTGGCGCTGATCATGCTGGTGGGGCTGGCCGCCAAGAACGGCATACTCATCGTCGAATTCGTCAACCAGCTGCGCGATGAAGGCCTGGCCTTCGAACAGGCGCTGGTGGAGGCGGCGCAGACCCGCCTGCGCCCCATCGTGATGACCGCCATCACCACGGTGATGGGCGCGGTGCCGCTGATCCTGGCCAGCGGCGCCGGCAGCGAGGCGCGCTTCGTGATCGGCGTGGTGGTGGTTTTCGGCGTCAGCGTGGCGACCTTCTTCACCCTGTTCGTGGTGCCGCTGGCCTACCGCGCGCTGGCCCGCCACAGCGGCTCGCCGCAGGCGGTGAGCCGGCAGTTGCAGCGGGAGCTGGGTAAAGACGGTCTGAAGTCGGACGTCTGAAGTCGGACGCTGCGCGCTGCGCGCGCGAAACCCCAAGCCGCCAGCTCGTGCGCTGAATCTGCCTTTCCGCTTTGCTTTTGCTTTTAGCGTCAGACTTCCGACGTCAGACCTCCGACCCAACGCCCAAGCACAAAAAAACCCGCACAAGGGCGGGTTTCTTCGACGTACCTAACGGAGCAAGATTTACTTAATCTTTGCTTCCTTGTACATCACGTGCTTGCGTACCACCGGATCGTACTTCTTGAATTCGAACTTGTCCGGGG
>JBFHRT010000447.1:0-2562 GCA_041591575.1 Spongiibacteraceae bacterium | reverse complement strand
GGCGTCAACGCGGTGCATGCGCTGCTGCACCTGGTTGTCACTCTGCTGGCCACGGCGTTGCTGTTTTATTTGATGGGGGCGCCCTTCGCCGCGGCGCTGGAGGTGATCATCTACGCCGGGGCGATCATGGTGCTGATGGTGTTTGTGATCATGATGCTCAACCAGGGCGACAGCGCCGTACAGCAGGAGCAAGGCTGGTTGGCCGGGCGCATGTGGCTGATGCCGGCGCTGCTGTGCGCGCTGTTGCTGCTGGAGTTCGGCTATCTGCTGGGTCAGTCGCAGACCGCCGCCAGCGCGGCGGTGGTGGACGGCGCCGCAGTGGGCCGCGCCCTATACGGCCCCTACCTGTTGGCGGTGGAGCTGGCCTCGATGCTGCTGCTGGCGGCGCTGGTGGGCGCCCATCATCTCACTCGCGGCATGCGCCGGCGCGATAGCGCTGACATGGCTGAGCAGACGAGAGCGGGGGATAGCGACCATGACTGAAAGCGCGCTGCTGGCCATTCCTCCGGCCCAGGGCCTGCTGTTTGCAGCGGCGCTGTTCTGCCTGGGGCTGATCGGGGTGCTGATCCGCCGCAACGTGATCTTCGTGCTGATGTCGCTGGAGCTGATGCTCAATGCCGCCGCCTTTGCCTTTGTGCTGGCGGGCGCCCTGCACGGCGCCGCCGACGGCCAGGTGATGTTTATCCTGATCCTCACCCTGGCGGCCTCGGAGATCGCCATCGCGCTGGCACTGGTGCTGCAGCTGTTCCGCCAGCACGGCAGTGTCGACCTGGATTCCCTGGACGAGTTGAGGGGCTGAGATGGCGAGTACCCTGCCCTGGATTCCCGCCCTGCCGCTGCTGAGCAGCGCCCTGCTGCTGATCGCCGGTGCCCGGCTGTCGCCGCGCTGGGTCGCGGTCTTCGGGGTGGGCTCGGTGGGCTTGGCGGCGCTGCTGACGGCGGCGCTGATTGCCCAGTTCGATGCCGGCGGCGCGCCGCTGCAAACGCAGCTGGCACCCTGGTTTGCGGTGGCGGGGCTGGCCACCAGTTTCAGTTTTTATGTGGATGGGCTGACGCTGGTAATGCTGGGCGTGATCACCGGCGTCGGCTTGCTGATCCACGCCTACGCCAGCGCCTATATGGCGGGGGAGGAGGGCTACGCGCGCTTCTTCGGCTACCTCAATCTGTTTGTCGCCGCCATGCTGGTGCTGGTGCTGGCCGAGGACCTGTTGCTGCTGTACCTGGGCTGGGAGGGGGTGGGGCTGTGCAGCTACCTGCTGATCGGTTTCTGGTACCGCGACGCCGACAACGGTTACTGCGCGCGCAAGGCCTTCGTGGTCACCCGCATCGGCGATGTGGCGCTGGCGATCGCGCTGTTTATGCTGATCCAGCATTTCGGCGAACTCAATATCCAGGTGCTGATGGGCTTGGTGAAGCAGCAGTGGGCGGGCACTGACTGGCCCACCTGGGTGGCGCTGCTGATGCTGCTGGGGGCGGCGGGCAAGTCGGCGCAGCTGCCGCTGCAGACCTGGCTGCCCGACGCCATGGCTGGTCCCACTCCGGTCAGCGCGCTGATCCACGCCGCCACCATGGTCACCGCCGGCGTCTACCTGATCGCCCGCTGCCACCCACTGTTCGAACTGTCGCCACCGGCGATGGCGGTGGTGGCCTGGGTGGGGGCGCTGACGCTGCTGCTGGCGGCCTGCAGCGCGCTGGTGCAGACCGACCTCAAGCGGGTGCTGGCCTACTCCACCATCAGCCAGATCGGTTACATGTTCTACGCCCTGGGCGCCGGCGCCTTTGCCGCGGCGGTGTTCCACCTGATGACCCACGCCTTCTTCAAGGCACTGCTGTTCCTGGCCGCCGGCCAGGTGATCCTGAGCCTGCATCATGAGCAGGACATCCGCCACATGGGCGGGCTGTGGCGGGCGCTGCCCTTCAGCGGTATCTGCTTTGCCATCGGCTGCGCGGCATTGGCGGCGCTGCCGCTGACCAGCGGCTTCTACAGCAAGGACGCCATCCTGCTGCAGGGCTACGCGCTGCAGGGGGGCGGCGCCTGGTACCTGGCGCTGGCGGGGGCGGGGGTCACCGCGCTCTACAGCCTGCGCCTGTTCCTCAAGTTGTTTTTCGGTGAGCAGATCACCGCGCCGGCGCCGGATAATCGCCGCGCCATGCTGCTGCCGCTGGCGGCGCTGTGTGCGCTGTCGCTGCTGGGCGGCGCCATCGAGCAGCCGCTGGGGCGGGTGTTTGCGCCGCTGGCAGACATCGAGGTGGCTGGCGCCGTGCATGGCGCCATTGTCGTCGCGCCCTGGCTGGGGCTGGCGCTGGGACTGGCGCTGTGGCTTTACGGTACAGACTGGCGCCGGCGCTGGGCCGAGAGCGCGGTGGCGCGCTGGTGGCGCGCCGGCTGGGGCTTCGATGCGGTCTATGAGGCGCTGCTGCTGCGGCCGTTGCTGGCACTGGCACACATTAACCGCGCCGATGTGCTGGACCGGCTGGTGGCGCTGCTGGCACTGCTGGCGCGGCTGGGCCACGAGGGCATGGCGGCGCTGCAGAGCGGACGCCTGCGCTGGTACGCGGCGG
>JBFHRT010000446.1:0-2564 GCA_041591575.1 Spongiibacteraceae bacterium | reverse complement strand
CAGCGGCACTAGGATAATAATGAGGCTCCACCGGCAGGTCCCCGCACGGCCCCAGCGTGGTAGGTGGCGTGATGGCGTGACCTGGCGCAACCGGGTGGGCTGCTTTTTCGCCTTTCTGCACTGTTCAGCGTAGTTCCCGGGTCCCTGTTTGTCGACCGTTGCCAGTGCTGCCAGGGTGTGCTGCCGGGAGTCCTCAGTGCAGGTGGGGTGGGCGTCGCAGCAGCTGTTTTTCCTCTTCGCTGAGCGAACCCGGACCGCGCTGGCGCAGTTGTTCGACCAGGGCCTGGTAGCGGGTCTTGGCCAGGCGCTGTTGCAAATATGCCAGCGTCTGGTCCAGCTCGGCGGCGACGGTCTCCTCGCTCAGCGAGTCTGGCCGTTCCGCCAGTACCTGCATTAGTCCCGACGCCTGACGTATCACTTCGTATTCGGGTTGGCCGTACCAGTGCCCGGTGAGCATGGCGGTGCTGGATTCAGGGCGCTGCTGCAGCAGTGAAATCAATGCGCGCAGTGTGGGCAGGTAGGGGCTGTCGACGGCAGAGACTGCCTCGGTGTCTGCGGTCAGCGCCGCCAGTGCGCGCGGGCTGTGCAGCAGCAGGGCGATGGCGTAGAGCACCGGGTCGCGCTGGCTCTGGGCTGCGGGCGCCGGTGTGGTCGCCGCTTTCGGCTTGCCGGGCTTGTTCGCTGTGGGTGCGCGCGGCGCGTTGTCGCTGCTCACCGGCTCTACCGTCGGCGGGTTCTGTGCCAGCACCGACTGCAGGGCCTCGCTGGACAGGCCGGTGCGCCGCGCCAGGGCATCCAGCATCAGCTGTTTGAACACGCCGTCGGGCAGTTGCTGCAGCAGCGGTGCCGCCAGCTTGCTGAGCTTGGCCTTGCCCTCCAGGCTGTCGGGGTTGACCTCGGCGGCCAGCGCCGCGAACAGGTAGTCCTCCAGCGGTTGGGCATCCCTCACCAGGTTTTCAAAGCGGGTGGCGCCAATGCTGCGCACCAGGCTGTCGGGGTCCTCGCCCTCGGGCATAAACAGGAAGCGCGCCTGGCGGCCATCTTCCATCACCGGCAGTGCGGTCTCCATGGCGCGGCGCGCCGCTTTGCGCCCGGCCTCGTCGCCGTCGAAGCAGAACACCACTTCGCTGACATAGCGGAACACCTTGCGCAGATGGTCGACGCTGGTGGCGGTGCCCAGGGTGGCCACCGCGCAGCGGATGCCGTGCTGGGCCAGTGCCACCACGTCCATATAGCCCTCGACGATGATCAGCCGCTGCAGCGAGCGCTCGGCGCGGCGCGCCTGGTAGAGGCCGTAGAGCTCGCGGCCCTTGTGGAAAATCTCGGTTTCCGGCGAGTTCAGGTATTTGGGCTTGTCGTCGCCCAGCACGCGGCCGCCGAAGGCAATCACGCGGCCGCGGTTGTCGCGGATGGGGAAGATGATGCGGTCGCGGAAGCGGTCGTAGGCGCGGCCGTCATCGCGCTCCACCAGCAGGCCGGCGTCATTGAGCAAGGTGCGGCCGCTGCTGTCACCGCCCAATGCCTTGAGCAGATTGTCCCAGCCGGGTGGCGCGAAGCCGATGTCAAAGTCGCGGGCGATCTCGCCGGTGAGGCCGCGGCCGCGCAGGTAGTCCACAGCGCGGGAGGACTGCGCGTGCTGGCTGAGCTGGCGCTTGTAGAAGGCGGTGGCCTCGTCCATCAGGCTGTAGATGTCGCGCCGGCGCTGGGCCTTGGCGGGGTCTTCCGCCTGCTCGCGCGGTACTTCCATGCCGGCGCTGGCGGCCAGGCTGTCGATGGCCTGGGGGAATTCCTGGCGCTCGTATTCCATCAGGAAGCTGATGGCGTTGCCGCTGGCGCCGCAGCCGAAGCAGTAATAGAACTGTTTGTCGGGATTGACCGAGAACGAGGGGGTCTTTTCCTCGTGGAAGGGGCAGCGGGCGGTGTAGTTGCGACCGCTTTTTTTCAACGGCACGCGGCGGTCGATCACCTCGATGAGGTCGACTCTGGCGAGCAGCTCGTCGATAAAATGCTGTGGAATGCGCCCTTTCATATTGCGGGTTGGCTCGACGCTGGACGGGAGACGGAAAATGCTGACCGCTATTCTGCCCGCTTTTGCGTCCCGCGTCTTGCCGGCGGCGCGCCGCGATGGCTTATCGGGCTGTTTGTGTCGGGAGCCTGGCGGCTACTGCAGCTTGGCCTTGATGGCCTGGCTGACGGCGCCCATGTCTGCGCGACCCTGCAACTGGGGCTTGAGGATGGCCATGACCTTGCCCATGTCCATGTCCTTCATCGACGCCGCGCCGCTGTCGGCGATGGCGGTGTCGATCAGCTCGGCCAGTTTCTCGGCGCTCAGCTGTTCGGGCAGAAAGGCCTGGATGACCTCGATCTCGAAGGCTTCCTGCTCGGCCAGCTCACTGCGACCGGCGTCCAGATACTGCTGCTGGGCGTCGCGGCGCTGCTTGCACATCTTGTCGAGCACGGCCAGTAGGCGGGCGTCATCGACTTCGATGCGCTCGTCCACTTCGATGCGTTTGACGTCGGCGAGAATCAGGCGAATGGCGGACAGCCGCTGCTTGTCTTTGGCT
>JBFHRT010000445.1:0-2568 GCA_041591575.1 Spongiibacteraceae bacterium | reverse complement strand
TGCATGCGCGCATCAATGCGCAGGTCCGCCCAGTTGAAGGCGGCAATGACGATGTCTTCCTTGCTGTTGAAGTAGTGCGACAGCACGCCAATGGAGCAGCCCAATTGCTTGGCCAGGGCGCGGGTGGTGAGGGCGTCCAGGCCCTGTTCGGCTATCAGCCGTGCGGCGGCTGCGGCGACTTCCTCGCGGCGGCTGTCGTGGTCCACTTTTCTCAAAACAGTCTCCGGGGCTCGAATTCTGCGGCTTTCACGGATGGGCTTTAGGGGGATGGGGCGCAATTATATAGGACTGTGATTAATTTTCATATCGAACGCTTGATATGTTTAAATGCTTTCCATATCATTCGTTCGATATAAATAAAACGACTCGGTGCGCAATCGACCACCCGGCGGAGGAAATGAGCATGAGTAACGCAGTTGCCAGTGACTACAAGCTGGCCAAGGACAACCACAAGCTGGACCATATTCCCGGCTCTTTCGGCTGGCCCATCATCGGTCAGACCATTGACCTGGTGAAGGACCTCTACGGCACCATCGACCGCCAGTACAAGACCTACGGCCCGGTGAGCAAATTTGGTCTGGCCGGCTTCAAGGGGGTGCTGCTGACTGGCCCCGACCTGTACCAGCAGATCTACCTGGACCGCGACAAGAATTTCTCCGCGGAAATGGGTTACGCCGGTTCCCTGGGCCGTTTCTACAAGGGCGCGCTGCTGCTGCGCGACCACGACGAGCACCGCTTTCAGCGCCGCATGATGCAGACCGCGTTTAAGAACGACGCGATGAAGGGTTATATCGGCACCATGGGGCCGATGCTGCAGGAGGCCGTTGAGAGCTGGGATGGCCAAAAAGACTTCCTGTTCTTCCCCGCGATCAAGTCAGTGCTGCTGGACGTGGCCGCCACCATCTTTGTCGGCCTGGACAAGGATGATGATCGCGCTGAAAAGCTCAACAAGGCCTTCCTCGACATCGCCGAGGGCCTGATGGGCATCATCACCAAGGAAATTCCGGGTACCAAGCACTACAAGGGTAAGAAGGGCGAGCGCTACCTGCACGAGTTCTTCGGCGCGCTGGTGGACGAGCGTCGCAACAACGAAGGCATCGACACCTTCAGCTACTTCGCCAAGGAAAAGAACGAAGACGGCGAATACTTCAGCCACGAAGATGTGGTTGCGCACATGAGCTTCCTGCTGTTCGCCGCCCACGACACCACCACCTCGGCGCTCAGCCACCTGCTGTTCCACCTCGGCCAGAACCCCGAGTGGCAGCAGCGCCTGCGCGAAGAGGCCGAGTCCATTGGCAAGGACTTCCTGGAATACGAAGACCTGGACCGCATGCCGCTGGCCGAGGCCGCGGCGAAAGAGGCCCTGCGCCTGCACCCGTCGGTGATGATGATGCAGCGTCGCACCATTCGTGACTGTGAGATCGGCGGCTACCACATTCCCGCCAACACCATCCTGTTTGTGGCGCCGCAGTACCTTCACCGTATGCCCGAGTACTGGGACGAGCCCGAGAAGTTTGATCCCGATCGCTGGCTGGAGCCGCGCAACGAGCACAAGCGCCACTCCTTCAGCTTTGTCGGCTTCGGCGGCGGCGCCCACAAGTGCATCGGCATGCACTTCGCGCTGATGCAGGTGAAAAACTTCCTGCACCAGTTCCTGCCGCGCTACGACTTCGCACTGCCGGAAAACTTCGGCACCGCGATGCAGACCGTGCCGCTGCCCAAGCCGGCCGACGACCTGCCCATGCTGCTCAAGCGCCGCGCCTGATCGCATCGTTTGCAGCTCACGAAAAACCCGGCTCCGGCCGGGTTTTTCTTTTTGGTCGCCTCAGGCGGTCTGCGCGTCCGCGCGATTCTCAAGGAATTGCCCCGCGCCCGGCACTGCCGCCTCGCTTTGCTGGCTATGGCGATTTTCATCGCCAGGTGAATGAAAACGGTGTCACAACTAATTGCTATTAGTGATTGGTCTTTGCCGCATTTGCCGCTATGCTTCTGCGCTGCCTCAGGGACGATGGCCACATACAATAACAATCGCTTTGGGGAAGGGTATGAAAGGCCTGCCTTGCCTTCAGTTTATGCGCGCGCGTGCCGTGCGTGCCTCACTTGTCTCTGCACTCACTGCCTGCGCACTGCCGCTGGCGGCCGCCGTGTCGCCGCTGCCGGCGGGCGACCAGCCACCGGCGCTATGGGCGCCGGCTCCGGCACTGCTGGCGCCACTGCCAAGCGGTATCAATCTGGCCAGCAGCGAGGCGGCGCCGTCGATGTCGCCGTTGTTCAATCCGCTGCTGGCGCTGTACAGCAGGCTGATGGCCGAAAGCCAGGCCGCTGGCGATGCCTACCAACTCAACCGCCTGCAGGCCTGGCTGGGCGGCGGTCGCGCCAGTACCAGCCTGCTGGGCGTCACCGACGTGCTCAGCCTGGAGCTTGATGCCACTGACCTGTTTCTGGTGGACGCACCGCGCCTGCAGGGGCTGGGCGTGGCCGCCGACACCGTTGCCAGCCTCACCGCGGCGCCACAGCTGACCGAGAGCATAAAGGGCGCGCTGATGGACCTGCCCGCGGCCCTGGCCG
>JBFHRT010000444.1:0-2571 GCA_041591575.1 Spongiibacteraceae bacterium | reverse complement strand
TCGAGCGCGCCCTTCCCCGCAGCACCGGCACGGCACTCAATGATGACAACAAGGTGAACAACAAATTGAGCCCCACTCTATCGGCGCCGCCGGAGGCTCACTATAGGGGTTGTGCGCAGGAAACTACCGCTGGGTTATATCGACAGACTGCGGCACGGAAAAGGCGTTATAACAAACGCGACGGCTTCACAGTTTCAGCAATTGGCTGTTTAGACGCCAGGCTTCAGCGCCGGTAGAGGCGAAGAAAGTGGGCCTCGGAAAAACCGCTCATGCGCTGCCCGTCCACCCGAATAATGGGTACGCCGCGGCCGTTGAGACGGCGGTAATCCGCCCGCCCCCTGGCCGAGGTTTCAATATCGTATTCGCTGAAGGCGATGCCGTGTGTATTGAAGTAGTCCCGCGCGCGGCGGCAGGTGCCGCATCAGCTGGCGCTGTACATCATCACCATGGGGGTAGCCTGATGGCGATAGATGCGCGCGGCACGGTGGCTGTTCGAGAGCCTATTCGAGAAAGTGGCTCTGGCGCACGCTGTCGACACGGCCGGCGCGGATATCCACCCGCGTGTAGGGGCAGTAGGGGGCCGCGGTCTGGCGGCAGTCGTAAAACAGCCGGCGACCGTGATCGCCATTGCTGAAGGTGACATTGACTGCCCGCGCGGTGTCGCTGGACCAGGCTGCCGCCAGCGCGCACTCGCTCATGCCGCGCGCCACCCGGCGCGCCTCAATCATGCGCCACTCGGCGGCACTGAACAGTGCCCGTTCCACCAGCGCAGCATGCAGTTCGCCGGCGTCTGCGTCGCCCTCTGAGCGCCGGCCGTAGCGGCGGCAAAGCTCCGCGGAGTCGACAGCGGCCAGCGGCGTTGCCGCCGGCTCTTGTTCTGTGACGGACGGCGGCACCGGCTGGTCAGCGGGCGCAGGCTCCGCCGGCTGCTCCAGTACCGAACAGGCCGACAACAGCAGCGCCGCCAGTAACAGTAAGCCTCTGTGTTTCATACCCTTTCCTGAAAATGCGCGACCTGGACGCGCCGAGGGCACCTATTGTGTGGCTTTTGCGACGACAGATCAAAGGGCCCGGCCGCAAGACCCCAACCGCCCCCGCTGAGGGCGGTTGTCAGGAGATGGCGAGGTTGAACTAGGCGTTGCTGTAATTACTACGGTGGGCGCGCAACTGGCGATGACAGAAGCTGATGGCCTCGGCTTCATCGGCAAACAGATGCGGTGGCAGGCGCTCGCCATAGGCGCGCTGCAGCTGGCCCTGCTGTAGGTCATTGGCGATCACGAAGGCATGGCAGAGGCAGCCATTCGCCGTCGCCCAGCGCCCGAACGCGGCCATCTCTTCCACCACCTCGGGAGTGTGTAGCTGGTAGTCGAGCATATTGACCACACGACACCAGCTGCCTTTGCCGAGCGCGGCGACCGCCTGCTGGATATCGGCAACAAAGCGCCGCGCCTGCTCGACGTTCCAGGCCTCGAGCACTCGACAGACCAGCACCCGGCCGTCGACATCGATACTGTGTTCTCCGTGAGGACCCACGGCGGTTCTCCATTGCTGCGGCGGCCACCCAGTACCGCCAATCGGCCGCCATGCTACGCCCAATAGATTCAATGACAAGATACGTATAAACCCGCATCTGCGGCTGCAGGGCCTGGGAATTATCCGCTCTATACCGGCGCCAGGGCACCCGGCGACAAGCCCTGATAGCGCTCCAGCAGCCGCTCGCAATAACGAATGGCCGTATCTTCATCGCTGAAGATACGCAGCTGCGGCAGCTCATCCGGTACGCTGGCGCGCTCGATCTGCTGCTCGAGAATGGCATTGGGCCGCACAAAGGCATGGCAAAGGCAGCCGTTGGCGGCCGCCCAGGCCCAGAACGGCGCCATCACCGCCACCACGGCCGGCGTGTGCAGCTGATATTGTGACATGTCGAACACCCGGCACCAGGGGCGCAGCGGCATCTGCTGCACTTCCCGCTGCATGTCGCGCAGAAAAGCACTGGCCTCGACTTCGCTGCAGATGCCGCAAAAACGACACAGCAGGATATTGCCGCGACGGCTTACCGTGTACTCGCCGTCAGCGAGCACAGCGTGGCGTTCCCGCGGACCAGGCGATGGCTCGGCAGTAGGTATCAATGGGCCAGCTTCTGTGACATTAAGTGTCTCGCCATTGGACCGCAAGGCAACTCACGCGGGCATTCGTAGATTCCCCTACCCTCAGCGCGCGCTGCGCGCGGTAAACACCGCCCTCAATCCGGCCGCCATTTGATATTGCAACCCAGGCTGGGTAGCTGGCGCTCGCTGACCGGCGCACCGGAGAGCACCGCATCCAGCGCGGCACGCAACTCGGCGCCGGTGACCGGCTCGTCATTGCCGGGCCGGGCGGCGTCCATGCGGCCGCGATAGACCAGTTTGCGTTCGGCGTTGAACAGGAAAAAATCCGGAGTGCAGGCGGCGGCGTAGGCCCTAGGGTCTGTTGACGTTTCGGAGTCACGCCTGCTGGCGTCCAGTTTTTCGTCCAGCAAGACGGAAGGTGTGAGGTTTGGTGGGCCCAAATAAGCGCCTGACAACGCAGCGG
>JBFHRT010000443.1:0-2577 GCA_041591575.1 Spongiibacteraceae bacterium | reverse complement strand
GAGCCGCCAACCCGATTCTTGCGCATTGCCGGCACGAAGCGACCCGCTGGATCCCGACGCGCGCTGCCCGCCTGCAGGAGAGACACTGTGCCTGAACCCGCTCCGAGTCACTTCGGCGAACACCGGAATACAGCGTGCGGGCCTGAGAGTATGCAATGCATGCCAAGGCTGGTGTGGGCCGCGACTCCCGAGTACCTGGACCCCAGATCGCAAACAGCGCGTCTGGGGTGACAGTGATTCGGGAGCGCGCTTGAAGTGACGGCAAGAGTTAATGGTCACCCTTCCACAGCGGCCTAAAAACCACCGAGTCATTCCAGCGAAAGCTGGAATCCAGGGCGCGTGCCTCGGCATTTTGCATGCATATCCGAACTGGTGTGGACCCTTCCCCCGAGCGACTGGACCCTAGATCGCAAACAGCGCGTCTGGGGTGACGTTGTTCGGGGGCACGTCTAGGGTGGCGGTGATTCAGGAGCGTGCAGGGGATGACGGCGGACTCGGTGCCCCCACTGGGAGCACCCGCACGGCCATCTCGCACCTGCGTCTTGCCGTTTAGTTCTCCAGCACCCGCTGCGGCTGCTGCGACTGCTGCACAATGTCTTGCCCCTTCTCCACGATCAGCCGGCGCAGCCAGATGTGGCCGGGGTCGTGCTGCAGCAGCGGGCTCCAGGCCAGCTTGAGCTCGATGGGGATAATCATGAACGGCGGCTTGCGGATCGCCAGCCCGGCGTCGTCGGCGTAGAGCTGGGCTACCTGGGTGGGCAGGGTGGCAATCAGGTCGGGCTGGCGCGCCAGCTGCGCCGCCACCTGGTAGTGACGGGTAAACACGCGAATGTTGCGCTGCAGGTCGAACTCGGCCAGTGCCTCATCCACCCAGCCTAGGCGCTGGGTGTCCTTAGGCGACATGCCGCGGCCCACCCCCATGCCGGTCTTGCTCACCCAGATATGGGGAGCGGCCAGGTAGGCATCCAGATCAAAGCGCTCGAGCACCGGGTTGTTGGCACTCATCAGGCAGGAGAAGCTGTCGCGCCACACGGTGGCCTGGTGGAAGGACTGGGGCAGACGGTCGAAGCGGTTGATCGCCATGTCGATCTTGCCTTGCTCCAGGTCCTGGAAGGAGACGTCACTGGGAGTGAGGATATCCAGGGTGATATGGGGCGCCAGCTCGCGCAGGTCGTCCATCAGCGGCGCGATCAGGGTGGATTCGGCATAGTCGCTGGCCATCACGCGGAACACCCGGGTGCTCTCCACCACCTCGAAGTCGGCCACCGGCAGCACCGCCTTTTCCACCGCGGCGAGAATCTCGCGCACCTGCGGCTGCAGCTCCAGCGCGCGCTCGGTGGGGGTCATGCCCTCGCTGGTGCGCACCAGCAGCGGGTCGTCGAACAGCTCGCGCAGCCGCCGCAGGCCGTTACTCAATGCCGGCTGGGTGATGCCCAGCTGCTCGGCGGCGCGGGTGACGTTTTTCTCCCGCAGCAGCACGTCGAGATAGACCAACAGGTTGAGATCGACCCGGGATAAATTCATGCGATAAATACCTATTAGCCGGCAATAAACAGCGATTATTATGCCTAAAAAACAGGCGATAGCAAGGCGATTCCGCGAAAGAAAAGCAAAAAAAAGCCCGGCTAAGCCGGGCAAGACCTCACTGACAGGTAAGGATTCGAGAAATTAGCAGCCGTAGCGCGCCTTGGCTTCCTTGCGGCGGGCGTGCAGTACCGGCTCGGTGTAACCGCTGGGCTGCTCGCAGCCCTTGAACACCAGCTCGCAGGCGGCCTGGAAAGCCACGCTGTCGTCAAAATTGGGCGCCATCGGGCGGTAGGCGGCATCGCCGGCGTTCTGGCGATCCACCACCGCAGCCATGCGTTGCAGGGTCTCCAGCACCTGCTCACGAGAGCAGATGCCGTGGCGCAGCCAGTTGGCCAGGTGCTGGCTGGAGATGCGCAGGGTGGCGCGGTCTTCCATCAGGCCGACGTCGTTGATGTCGGGCACCTTGGAGCAGCCCACACCCTGATCGATCCAGCGCACCACGTAGCCGAGGATGCCCTGGGCGTTGTTGTCCAGCTCCTGCTGGATTTCCTCGGCGCTGAGGGTCTGCTCACCACTCAGCAGGGGGATGCTGAGGATGTCGTCCAGGCTGGCGCGCTGACGCGCTTTAAGGCCCTGCTGGCGTTCGGCCACATTGACCTGGTGGTAGTGAATGGCGTGCAGGGTGGCGGCGGTCGGCGACGGTACCCAGGCGCAGTTGGCACCGGCCATGGGGTGGCCGATCTTGGCCTCCATCATCGCCGCCATTTCGTCCGGCATCGGCCACATGCCCTTGCCGATCTGGGCGCGACCGCTGAGACCGCAGGCCAGGCCGATGTCCACGTTCCAGTCCTCGTAGGCGCCGATCCAGGGCTGCTGCTTCATGAGGCCCTTGGGCACCATGGCGCCGGCTTCCATGCTGGTGTGCAGCTCGTCGCCGGTGCGGTCGAGGAAGCCGGTGTTAATAAAGATCACGCGCTCGCGGGCCTCGCGGATGCAGGCCTTGAGGTTGACGGTGGTGCGCCGCTCCTCGTCCATGATGCCGATCTTGAG